>JAITDG010000020.1 GCA_031282685.1 Puniceicoccales bacterium
GCTTCTCCCCGCCGGCGAGCCCTTTTCGCAAAAACGGAGAAATTTCCAATCTCTCTTCGGGCGGGCGCGGGAGCCCTAGAGGGGGCAATCTTCGCCAATCCATTGGAATGGAAGAGAAAATTCCGCAGCGACCGCCCTCGCCAAATTTTCCACGCCGAATGTCTCTGTAGCGTAATGCCCACAGATATAGGCATTTATGCCATTTTCCAGTGCGAAATCAAAGAAATGGCGGGGTGCCTCTCCCGTGAGCACGGAGTCGAAATCGCCGCCGTCCAGGTTCGCAATGATCCCTCCACCTCCGCCGGAACAGACTAGCAGCCGCCCAACTTCCCCTGGGCCGTACTCCAGGGCGATTGTTCTCGGGAAGAGTCCTTGCAGTGTCCGACGAAAGGCGTCCCGCCCTAGCCCGCCGCCGTCGGCAATGGGCATTTGAAAGTTGTGAGCACCACTGTCTACGGTGCCGCAGCGGACGAGTCCCAGCCGTGCCAAGATGCTCGAGTTGTTGCCAATCCGCGGATGGCTATCCAGGGGTAGGTGGGAGGAATAGAGGGCCAAGTTGTTTTCCAGGAGCAGTCGAACTTTTTCGAAATTTCGGCCCACCAGCGGCAGGGGCTTCCCCCAGAAAAGGCCGTGGTGAACGAAGAGCAGGTCCGCGCCGGCGGCGACGGCGCCGCGGATGGCGGCCAGGTTCCCGTCGACGGCGGCGGCGATTTTCCGCACGGTGCCGTCGTTCTGCACCTGCAGGCCGTTGTGGGCGTCCGGATAGTCGGAAAATTGTTCCGGCTGCAACAGATCCGTGCAGAAGCGCACGATGTCCCGCAGGTGGGCCATGGGGATTCCCACATCCGATCGGCTAGCGGCTCTGGCGCAGCTTGGAGAGCAAGTTCAGAACCTCCACGTAGAGCCACAGGAGGGTCAAAATTAGGCCGAAAGCGGCGTACCACTCCATGTATTTCGGAGCGCCGAAGCGGGATACCCGTTCGACAAAGTCAAAATTGATGGCTAGGTTGAGGGCAGCTATGGCAACGACGGCCAAGCTGAAGAGGATGCCGAAAGGCGTGGCCTGCTGTAGAAATCCCATGCCGGTCCCGCCGAAGAGGCGCATCAGCAGCGAAAGCAGGTAAACGACGCAGATGGCTGCCGTTGCGGCCACGACTATGGTCCGGAACCGGTCCGTCACGCGAATGATGCGAAAACGGTAGAGTGCCAGCATTGTGGCAAATACGGCGAACGTGAGCGCCACGGCCTGCACAACGATTCCCGGATAGGCGACGTTGAGGAGTCGAGAAACGGCCCCTAGCACGAGACCTTCGGCGATGGCGTAGGCGGGCGCGGTGTAGGGGGACCAGTCCATGCGGAAGATGGTGGCCAGCGCCAGACCAAATCCCACCAGGCTGAAAATTGCAAGTTTGGTCCCAATTGCTGCCGGATCTGCGTAGGGATTGGTCCAGGAAAAAACGGCCGCGCCCATGGCCAGCAGGAGCAGGATCGCCGTGCGGCCGAATGTGCCCCGCGCCGTCATCGCGCCCATGGTCGGACTTCCCGACAGCACGCGAAAAGCTCCCTCCCGCATGGCAGGATTTGTCGTCTCTCGGTAACTCATCGGAGCCTCTATTAGAAGCTTCCTCCGGCACTGTCAACCCATTTTCCGCACTTTTGTCGGAAATTCTCGATTTGGGCCGTCCGCGCGGCGGGGCCGGCGTGGGCGGAAATAATTTTTTTTTGCTTACAGATTTCGAAGGTAGAGTTTGTTGGGGCCGTGAAATTTTCTCTCGCCATTCCGGCCCGCTACGGCTCCCACCGGCTGCCGGGGAAAGTTCTAGCGGATTTGGGCGGAAAGCCGGTCCTGCGGTACGTCTGGGAAGCGGCGTTGGCCGTCCGCGGCGCCGATGAGGTCCTGGTGCTGAGCGAGTCGGAACTGGTCCTCCGGGCCGTGGAGAGCTGGGGTGGCCGCTGCCTGCTAACGGCCGAAAGTTGTTCTACGGGAACGGAGCGCATTGCCAGCGTCCTGGATCGCCTTTCCGGCGACTGCATCGTGAATTTGCAGGCCGACGAGCCATTTTTGGAGCCTGCCACGGTCGAGGCACTCATGGAGAGGGCTCTGGGGGACGAACCCTACGACCTGCTCACTCCCGTCTACGCCCTTCGAAATGGCGCCGACCTGGACGATCCGTCCGTCGTCAAAGTGGTCCGCGGCCACGGCGGAGAGGCTCTCTATTTCTCCCGCTGCCCCATACCCTTCGTTCGCGACTGCCCCCGCGACCGCTGGCTGGAGCAAAATCTGCACTGGGGCCACATGGGCGTCTACCTCTACCGGCGGAGTACGTTGGAACGGCTCCATTCCCTGCCCGGAAGTCCCCTCGCCGGAGCGGAAAGTCTAGAGCAGTTGCGCTTCCTGCAGGCCGGCCTCCGCATCGGCACCGTGACCGTTGGCCACTGGGCTCTCGCCATCGACACGGCCGCCGATCTGGCCCGCGCCCGACAGATCTTGGCCGTCGGAAATCAAAAAAAAGCCTAGGCGGAGGATCGATCCATTTCCTCGGCATCTCTGGCGCAGAGTTCGCGCACCGCATCCGGCCCTTCAAGAATGGCCCCGATTAGGGCTTCGTACTTTCCGTAGGCGGCTGATTCGGAGAAGTTTTCCAGCAGGTCCCGGCGGGCTTCGGCGCCGAGTTGCTTTCGCTTGCCGTCGTCCTGCAGCAGATCGATGGCGGCGGCGGCCAGCGCATCGGCGTCCCCCTGCGGTACTTGTACGCAGCCGTGGCGCAAAGTTTCCAGGTAGGGCATGGCGGTGCTTACGACCGGTAGGCCGAAAGTTTTGGCCTCCTGGACAGCCATCGAGAAACCTTCGATGCGGGAGGTGCACAGGAGCAGTGCGCCGCTGGAGTAGTAGGGGACCAGGTTTTTCTGAAAGCCGGCGATTTCTACGGCGTGACCGATGCCCAGGTCCTCGATGAGACTTTTACATTTTAGAAAATGGCTCCTGCACGGACCACCGTTTTCCCCCAGCATCACCAGTCGGGCGTCGGGGATTTTTTTTAGGACCTTCGCAAATGCCCGCAGGGCCAGTTCTGGCCGCTTTTGATTTTGATTCCAGCGGCCGACCCAGAGAATTTTTTTGCCGTCCAGCGGGGAAGGGGTGACGGACTCGACGGGAAATGTCGGTGGATTAGGTAAATAAATCGAATTTGTAGTGCCCTGTCCCTGCCACTTTCTCAGATCAGAGCGGGAGAGGCAGCTCATTCCGTCACAGGCCGAATAGAGGGGAGTGAGGTGCTCAAATTTCTCCGATAGATTTCCAAATGGCGAAAAAAAGTCCGAGCTTGAGCGCTCCTGTAAAAGAACACGGATTCCTAGCGATTTTAGTAGAAATGCGTTTTGAAAATTTGTCGCCAACCAGTGCTCCGGGCAAATGATCAGGTCCTGCGGATGCTTCCGCATTTCCTCTTCCCAATTTAAAAATTTCTTTACAGGAACAACTTTCACAGAAGGGTCAAGTGGGTAGTCGATGGAATTCGCCCATTGCGCATCTAGGAAAATCGTAGCGCGATAGTTTGACTTATTGGCGAAGTGATCAGCTAGCTGTTGCATGACCCGCTCTGCTCCGCCGTACTTTAGTTTAGATATAGAGATCCCTATGCGAATTGGCTCCCCTTCCCGTAGCGGTTTCGGCTCTGGAAATTTCAAATGGGGCGCTGCCCGGCAGAACCACTTCCACTCTTTGCGCACGAGCGGAGCCAAGGCATCGTAGCGTTCGTTAGCGGGAAGGCCATCCAGGTAGCGCTGCAAAATGGGCGCACCCTCCTGGGGCGATCGAGAAAATAGGTCTTTGGGCAGTCCCGCATTGTCCGTTCGTCGCACCTTCGCGCCATTCCGCAAAAGCCGGTTAGAGTTTCTCGCTTTTTGCGGGGCAACGGCGGCGGCCGAGGGAAACTCCACCTCCGCTGCGGCAGCACAGCCACCGGCAGAATTTTGTTCAGCGGCACGGATTGCGTCCAGCGGCCCACGTCCGACCGTACAGCCAGTGACAATTCTTTCCATGGCAGAGAGATTTTGCGGCGATGGCGCCGCCGCAGCAAGAAAAATTTGGCTAGCTGGGGAAGAACCGTTGGCCACTGGGCACCCGTGGAGAGCTGAGAAATTGTTTAGAGCACAGTACAACGGTCCGCGGGCTCTCTGCGCGTTCCAAGGAAGGGAGAGATCGCCGGGCTACCGTCTGTCCAGCGGAGCCCGCCCGTTTCTTCCGTGTCGGGCCTAGAAGTCCCGCTGGCTGCTTTCCTACGCCTATGCGCACTTGGTTTTTGCCGCCTTTGCCGCCGGCCGCTTTGGCAGAAATCCGACGGTGAGGGCGCCCTTTTCCACTCCGATGCGGAATCGGCCCGTAGAGTCGACCTCTAGCATCTTCTCCGCTAGCGGATCTTCCAGTAGCCGCTCCATTGCCCGGCGGAGGGCGCGCGCCCCGTCCTTGGAGCTGGTTCCCGCTTCGATGAGCAATTTCTTTGCGTCCGGAGAAAGAGTTAGTCCGTAGCCCTTCTCCTCCACGCGCCTACGTAATTTTGCCAGCTCCAGTTCCAGAATTTCTTCGAACTGCTCCGGACCGAGTGGCCGAAATACCAAAATGTCCGTAAAACGGCTTAAGAATTCCGGCCGGAAGCTATGTCGCACCTCTTCCAGCACCCGCTCTTTGATCCGCTCGAACTCGCTCCGACTCCCACCGTGGCCGAACCCCATGGTAGAGTTTTTTAGAAAAAGTTCCCCGCCCACGTTGGAAGTCATGATGACGATGGCGCTGCGGAAGCTGACCGTTCGACCGACGCTGTCCGTCAATCGGCCGTCTTCCAGTACCTGCAGAAGTAGTTGCAGTACGTCCGGGTGCGCCTTTTCGATTTCGTCGAAGAGCACGACGGAGTGGGGCCGGCGGCGGATGCGCTCCGTCAGCTGGCCGCCCTCCTCGTGGCCTACGTAGCCGGGCGGCGAGCCGAGCATGCGGGTGGCCGTGAATTTTTCCATGTACTCGGACATGTCCACCCGGATCACGTCCTCCTCCCGGCCAAAGACATTGGCTGCCAGCTGTCTGGCCAAAAGTGTCTTTCCAACCCCGCTAGGACCGAGAAATAGGAACGTGCCGAGGGGTCGGTTCGGGTCCTGCAGTTGGGCCTGGGAACGGCGGAGGGCCCGATCTAGGGAAATGATAGCTTCCTCCTGGCCAACCACGGACCCCCGCAATTTTTCGCGTAGCCTCAGAAGTCTATGGTCTTGGGATTTTGTCAATAGTTCCAGGGGAATTTTGGCCCAACGGCTAACCACCAGCCGCACGTCCTCTTCGGTCACCGTCGCCCGCTCCCCGCTCCGTCCCCGCCTTCTTTTCGCGAGGGCGCTTTCGTAGCGGGCGGTAAATTGCCGCTCCGCGTCCCGCATGCGGGCAGCCAATTCAAAATTTTGGTCCTTCGCTGCCCGCAATTTTTGCGCCTGGCAATCGTCCCGCCGCTGGCGCAGCCGTGCCATTGCCGCCGGCAGTTCCAGCTCTCTCAGCCGCACGAGTGCGCCCGCCTCGTCCATCACGTCGATGGCCTTGTCGGGCAATTGCCTATCGCAGATGTGGCGAGTGGAGAGCCGCACGGCCGCCTCCAGCGTGCCCTCCTCGTAGCGGATTCCGTGGTGCTCTTCGTATTTCTCTTTGATGCCGCGGAGAATGGCCAAAGTGCTGGCGTAGTCGGGCTCTTCGACGGTGACCGGCTGAAATCGCCGTTCCAGGGCCGAGTCCTTCTCGATGAAGCGGCGGTACTCGTCGAAGGTGGTGGCGCCAATGCACTGCAGCTCGCCGCGGGACAGGGCCGGCTTGAGGATGTTGGCCGCGTCCATGGAGCCGTCCCCGTTCCCCGCCCCCACCACCGTGTGCAGTTCATCCAGAAATAAAATGATCTCCTTGCGCTCCTGCAGTTCTGCCATGACTGCCTTGAGTCGCTCTTCGAATTGGCCGCGGAATTTCGTTCCCGCCACCATGAGGGGCAGGTCCAGGGCAAAGATCTGCCGATCCAGCAAAACCTCCGGCACGTTCGCCTCCACGATGGCCTGGGCGAGGCCCTCCACGATGGCCGTCTTTCCCACGCCGGCGTCCCCCAGCAGAACTGGATTGTTCTTTGTGCGGCGGCAGAGGATCTGTATGCAGCGCTCCGTCTCCATCGTCCGACCGATGACCGGATCCAGCTTTCCCGCGCGGGCCGCATCGGTCAAATTGCGGGCGAAGGTGGAGAGGGCGTCGAGGGGCCGAGCACCCATCGGCTCCCTCTTGACCGCCGGAGCGGCAGACACCACCTCTTCCTCTCCGTCGTCGCCGCCCAGCTCCTCAACTTCTTCCCGACAGGCGGCGGTCTCCAGGCCCAGTTCCCGCAGAACCTTTCCCGCAATGCCGTCCGACTCCCGCAGAAATCCCAGCAAAAGGTGTTCCGTTCCAATAAATTCGTGACCCAAAGCGTGGGCTTCCACGGCGGCGAGGAGCACCACCGCCCGCGCGTCGGGGGCGATCTCCGTCGGGCCGCCGCCATTCACTTCCCCGTCGGTGCCGTGCCAGGGTCGGCTTTGGCCCGCTTCGCTGGACCACAGGTGCCGGAGAACGGCCTCCCGCACCTGTTCCGCCCCAAGTCCGAAGGATTGGAGCAGTTCGATGGCGGTGCAGTCCAGAATTTTCAAAATTGCCAAAAGGAGGTGCTCCGACCGCACTTCCTTATGTCCCAGCTGGTGGGCCTCTTCCCGCGCTCCGTTGAGCACGCGCTGCACGCGTGGGGTAAAGCGGTGCATCTCCTCCATCTCTCCCTTCTAAGGGATCGGCGGGGAAAAGCGACAAAATAGCGACTCTGGCACGGCATTTTTACGGGACGGCGACCGTCTAGTTTCCCATTCCCGCCGACTCCCTGGAACGAAAGCTTTCCCGCGGCGATCTCCGGATCCAATATTCGGAGAAATTGCAGATTCGAATTTTGTTTTTTACGGCGGGGACAGGGTCGGACCACTTTCATCGGTCCGATGAAACGAAACTTTGTCTCCAGTAATTTCCGGATGTATATGGCGATGGCCGAACCTATCAAATCCTGAATTTGAATCGGAAGTATATTCAAATTTAAGATCATCAATCGTCATATGCAAACCAAAATCAGACGATGGTAAACTAAAAATAGATTCATCAGTAAAGCCGTCACTAATCGCCTTATTTCTATTGACTTGGTGCATGTAAAAAGACATTTCTGGCGCGCAGAGCTTATGTGTAACCTTAAATGAATTTTTACTGACTGTGATGTGCCCCATATCAACGCCAATATTGTCAATGTCAATGTGAAGTCCTTCGACTTCAAGCTTGCTGCTTTTACCTATTGAAGCGAAACATGCCTGCCCAACGTATGATCTCAACAGCATTGCCAGCGTTTCGCGGGCGTCCTGATAATTTCCGCCATTGACAGCCAGAGTAGTTTTGAGTAAAGTTCGAAGAAATTGAGCTCCAATAATGACTGTAGGATCGGGGGATCCTTCTCCAGTATTCAATCCTTGCTCACATTCTTCTATAGTCATTGGTTTAACTTCCTCCGTCCCCGCGCTGCCCACTACGGTAACACTTTCTCCATAAAGACCAATGCTACGCATGAAATCACCGATGAAGGCATTATATGATCCTTTGGCGCAGGCCGAAAATACTTGCCAAATTTCCTCGTCCGACATGGAATCGACATTTTTTCCGTCTGGAAAGGAATTTGTAAGTTCTTCTATGTCGACTATCGGTCCTGATCCTATACCAATCGGAGTGTTCACTAACTGATTAAATTTCTCGATATCTATAACATCGGACAGTTCTATGTTGTTTAGGGAAGTAAGTGTTGATAGTTTTTCATTCACAGTAGAACGAAAGGCATTTTCTCTTTTTCTTCTTGCCTCTGTAGTGTTTGTGCGAATTTCTCTGAGAAATTCTGTCCTAAATGCGTTCTGGCTTTTCTTAGAAAGAAATGGTATGTTAGTGCTCGCGATAAGACTTGAAAATACTCCAAAGCCAGAACCTCGTAGGATATTAAATTTTTCGAAAAATCCCATTTCTGACGTAAAAATTTCCTCAATAGCTTTTTCAGCTGTTCCGAAGAGTACTTTTCTCTCCGTTGGCACCGCTGTAGCCGGGGACGCCGGCTCGGCGGCCGCCGACAGCGCGGGCGAAGGCTCGGCAGTTGGCACCGCGGTTAGCGGCATTTGGGGGCCTATCGGTGGTGAGCTTCCAATTTGCACGATCGCCATTGTGCGCTATTTCGCCTTTTGCGCAAATAAAAAATGTTCCGTTGGCGGAACTCGAAGGCGGAACGGTCCGAATGGCAGTGCAAACTGCCAAGGGAAATGTGTCCTAAGTCCGTTGAAAAACTGTGGACTTTTCGGTAAAATTTAAAAATTTGTCCTCCGTGGAGTGTCACCGTTTCCTTTGCGGTCCAATCGGCAACAATAGCTATCTGGTTCTAGATCCGGCCAGCGGCGGTTCCGTCCTCATAGACGGGCCCATTGGTGTCTGTGCCGCCTACGAGGAATTTTCCCAAAAACGACCCAACGGGCCGGTGGCCCTGCTGCTGACCCATGGCCACTGGGACCACATGGCGGAGGCGGCGCAGTTTCAAAAAAAGTTTTCCGTTCCCGTCTACGCGCACGGTGCCGATCTGGCCCTGTTTCGGAAACCGGCGATCATGAGCTCCTTTTCCGCTCCCGGCCTTGAAATTCCTCCCTGCGAGCCGGATTTTCTTTTGGGGGATGGCCAGCGACTGCCCTTTCTCGGGAAGGAGTGGATCGTCCGTGCCGTCGCCGGCCATTCGCCCGGAGGGGTTGCTTACTACCTTCCGGCGGAGGGCTGGCTCTTTAGCGGCGACTCCCTGTTTCACCACACCATTGGCCGCAGCGACTTACCCGGCGGCGACGGGGAGCTGCTTGTCGCGGAGCTGCGGTCCCGCATTCTCACGTTGCCTCCCCATACGCGGGTCTTCCCGGGCCACGGCGCCGAAACGACGGTAGAAGAAGAGACTCTCCATAATCCCCATCTGCTATGATTTTTTTGCTTCTTTTTCAACGCTATAAATAACGCTATTTATCTTTTCACTTGCTTTCTAAGCGGACAGTGACAATAGGGTCCTATGGCCGACACTGTCACAGCTTCCAAAACTACTCCTCCGAATCCAGTTTCGAATCCTAGTCCCGGTGCCGACGATCCCAATGCGCCAAACTCTCTTGGGAAAAACCTTCTAATAGCCGGGACGGCAGTGGCCGCGGTCGCCTTCGTCGGCACATTCACTCTCTGGTTGGCTTTGAAGGTTTTTGGTGCGACGGTCGGCGCTGCGACGGCCGTCGTTACGGCGGTGATGTCTTGGGTTGTGCCGGTCATAATTCTTGCCCTCTGCGTCCTAGGCATCGTTTGGTTCGTCTGGTTCATTCGTTTTAAGCCGGCGGAACCGGAAGGTGCACCGGCGGCCGCGGAAGCTGCCCCACAGCCGGCGCCCTAGCGCCTTCGCGTCCGCAGCGCCTCGTAGAGGAGGAGCGCGGCGGCGACGGACGCATTAAGCGAATCGGAAGTGCTGCCTTCCATGGGAATGCGCACGGTGAGGTCGGCTTCCCGGAGCCAGCGGCCGCTGAGTCCTCCGTGCTCGTTGCCGATGGCTATGGCGATGGATCCTCCGGGCAGCGAGTCCCAGTAGCAGCGTTCGGCCGCCGGCGCGGCGGCGACGATCCCTACGCCGTTTTCTCTCAAAAAGCGAATTGCCGCTTCGCCCGTGCAGATTGCCAGCGGAACCGCAAAAATGGCTCCCTGGGAAGCACGGATGGCGTTGGGATTCCAGACGTCCGTGAGCGGATCCGCCAGCAGCAGCAGTTGGCAGCCGGCCGCTTCCGCGCTGCGGAGGATTGCGCCCAGGTTCCCCGGCTTTTCCATCGCCTCCGCCACAATTACTAGGGCGTTCGGCGGAAGCGATTGGGGAAGGGGGCACTGTCGAATGGCGGCCGTGGCGAGGAGGCCGTCCGGGTTCTCGCGGGCGGAGATTTTGCCAAAGAGCTTGTCCGGCAAAAGAAATGCTTCCCGGCAGGGCGGCAGCGCCTGCGCAAAGACCGCGGAAGTCCCGTACAACTCGAGCAGTTCCCAGCCATTTTCCGCCGCCCGGTGGCACTCGCGCAGTCCTTCGATGAGGAACTGCCCCAGTCGATGTCGGTCTCGCGGCCGGCGGAGCCGGACTAGCCGGCGGATGTGCGAATTTTTTTCGCTTTCAATGCGCTCCATGGCGCGGCCGATGGGGATCGGCCCGCTGAAAAAGTCAAGAGTTCGGCCGCAATTCCGAGCCCATTGCTCTTGTCTGTCGCCGGGAAGTTACTAGCGGAATGCTGCTATGGGCGAGTTGCTATTGTACGACACGATGGAGAGGGAAGTGGGCCCCGTGGGCAAAACCGGCGGAGAATTTGGAATATATTGCTGCGGACCAACAGTTTATAACTATGCCCACATAGGAAATTTTCGCACATTCTTGGCCGTCGACCTGCTGGTGCGCGTGTTGGAACTGGGCGGCTACGGCCCGCGATTGGTGCGAAATCTCACGGACATCGACGACAAAAGCATTGCCGGCTCCCGAGCGACGGGGGAGAGTTTGGGCGCGTTCACTGCCCGCTGGACGGACATCTTTCGCAGTGACTGCAAAAAATTGGGATTGCGGGAGCCGGACGTGGAGCCGCGAGCGACGGAGCACATCAAGGAGCAGATTGAGCTCATTGAAAGGCTCTTGGCGAAAGGGATGGCCTACGATCGGAACGGTTCCGTCCACTTTCGCATCGGCGCCTGGCCCGCCTACGGCCGGCTGTCCCGATTGTCCGAAAGGGAATTGCGCGCCGGGGACGGCGAAGAGGGCGAGAAGGAGAGCCCGGGTGACTTCGTGCTTTGGAAAGCGACGAAGGAGAGCGACGGTCCGGTGTCCTACGCAAGTCCTTGGGGGCCGGGTCGTCCTGGCTGGCACATCGAATGCAGTGCCATGGCCCTGCGCTATCTGGGCACGAATTTCGCCATCCACTGCGGCGGCGTGGACCTCTGCTTCCCGCACCACGAGAACGAAATCGCTCAGACGGAGGCGGCCATGGGGCAGCCCATGGCCCGGCGCTGGTTCCACGTGGCGCACCTCTTCCTCGGCGGCGAGAAGATGTCCAAGAGTCTTGGGAATTTGTACACTTTGAACGACATCGTGCAGATGGGATTTCGGCCCGTGGACCTGCGCTACGCTCTCCTGTCGGGCCACTACCGGCAGCCGTTGAGTTTTACGGTGGACTCGCTCCGGTCGGCGGTCGGCGCGCTGGGGCGAATTCAGGAGCGCGTTTGGACTCTGCTGGACTGTGTCGGAGAGTTGCCACCCATGGCAGAACGGTTCGACATTCTTTCCGCACCTTGGGAGGCTCTTTTGGAGGATCTTAACGCACCCAAGGCCCTAGGAGAGACATTTTTGCACCTAAAACGGTCCGAAAGCGGGAGAATGGACCCCGCCGATGCGCGCCGGGAGCTGGCCGAGTGGCAGAGGCTTTACTACGCCTTTGGCCTGCCCTGGTCGGCCGCAAGGGAGAAGCAGGCTCCCCCGCCGGAAGAAATTCTAGCCCTTGCCCAGGAGCGGCAGAAGGCGCGGAACGGGAAGGACTTTGCCCAGTCGGATCGACTTCGGGAGGAGCTCGCCACCCGCGGCTGGCGGGTGGAGGACGGCGGCCCGGACGGCTACCGGCTCCAGCGAATGCCTTCCCTTCCCCGCTAGTCGGCGGACCGCTCCTTGCCCCGCGCCGGTGGGCAGGGCTGCCCCGGCCGAATTTCAATTTGACACCTTTGCCATGCGACGTAAAAATTTGCGTCGCCATGTCTACCGTTTCGAGTTCCCCCGGTCCACTAGACGTCGCTAAGGAGCGCGTGCGTGGGCTCCTCGATTCTCCGGACGGCAAGCGGGTTGCGGGGAGAACCGCGCTGGCCACGGCCGTAACCATTTTGGGGATAGTCTGCACGGGTTTCGTCGGCTATCTCATCCTTTGGGGCGCGGGTCGGCTGGCGCTATTCTTTGCCTTTGACGGTACGGTGCCGGACAAGCGCGGTTTGGTAGAGCGGATACTGCGGTCGCTTGTCTACCTGCTCGAATGGGGTCCGCGCGCTTGCGCGGTTTCCGTGGGGGTGATACTCTCCGAACACCGGCTGATTGGCCGGGAGATCGTTAGGTTAGAAGATTCTTCCGATCTGCCGGAAACGGTTGATCGGGAGCTGGTTCGATTCGCCGCCGAAGAGCTGGACAGGACCAACGGAATGTTGGATCCACTGCCGGAGCAGGACGTGGCAGGCGAGGTCCTTTTAGATAGGGGCGAACCGGCCGTTGTCGTGCGAAAAGTTCAACGAGGCAACGATATTCTAATTGTAATGGCCGTCGGCGGCGGCGTCTGGCCCCTAGAATTGGACGGGGACGTTCCGGACTACTACAGCCGGGCCATCGAGCTGGCGGGACGGCTGATTCCGGGTGGAGATGGGAATGGCTCCACTATTTTTGTCGGTTCCGGACGGGCGGGGCAGCCTGCCCAGGCTCTGGCCGAACTGCGTGGCGGCCGGTCTATCACCTTCAACCCCGATGGGCCGACGGTCGAAATGGAAAAAACGCTTCCGGATTCTAGGAAAGGAACGCACTGGGCATTTGCCAGCGGTGCACCGACAGTTCTCGATGGGCCGCTGCTGCCGCTGGGGACTACCTACCTATTGCCGACCGGTCTTTTGGAAAGGGCGCGGGGAATAGTCAGTGGCTTTAGCTGGCAAAAAATTTGGGAAAATTTTATAGGCCAGTAGCTATTTGGGGCCAATGGGGAACGTTTTGGTTCCAGTTCCGGGAGAATCGCAGTGGCCCTAGTTAGGCGGGCGCTTGGCTATTTTCCCTTACCATAATAGTAAATGTTCCATCACCTAGTTTAGAGACTCCCGAAATGGCCTTGCCATTCTTCTCTAAAAGTAGTTTGAAGGCTATAATTCCGAACTCAGACAGAGCAACATTCGAGGCTGACATTCCGCTTCGTTCATTATGAGATTCTATGGCTCTTCTGATGCTATCTCGATCGATGCTTGTGAGTGGATAGTTGGTCATTTGCCTAGCCCAATCGTCTAATTCTTCTGCTACGTTTTCATATTTTTTCGCTCCTACTTCTTTACTTGTAAATATACCTCGAGCGGCATCTAAAGTTTCCGCTTCGATTGGCGTCCCATCCCAATCGTGGTGTGGAGTTTGCAGTGCTATCTCGGCGCGGGAAGAAGCCGTTTCTGTCTGATTTTCGACGTAAACTCGCGTGCCATCTTCCAGTTTTTCGAAGCACACTTTCTTTCCCCATCGGTTGCCAAGGGCCATTGCAATTGCCAAAGCGTTCAGTGGCAGATTAACCACGATTCCATCGTCCTTCAATCTTCCGGATTGAATATCTAACAATAGTCGATCCAGTCTGGGAATATCTCCTTGCGAAATGAAACCGGCTAGAGGTGTGCTGCTAAATGATGCAAAATTCGGCTGATATCTTAAGAATTGGCGCTGTGGTGGATAGCTGGGAAGCACGCTTTTTTCGATGAATCCAGATATTTTTAAAATCTCTTCAGGATTGCCATCCCATTGGAAACTCTTATTTTCCGAATATTCTTCTACTAATTTCTCATTTACCTCCTTAAATGTATTTACCATTCTGTTGGTTGTGGTTTCAGTGTTGCGGCTCCAGAGAAAATACCATGTGCGAATTTTTTGCATAAATGATGGGCCACCGTAGGTGTACCGTACCCATGCGGAAACCGCTCCTCTGTAAGATTCTTCGTTAGAAGTACGAATGCCTATGGCGGACGTACTTACGGTGGAGGTTTGGCTATGATCGGTGGGCCTTCCGGCTGGAGCCGTGCGAGTGCCTGTGCTGCCCGTGCCTGTGTGGGAAGGAAGAAAAGTAAGATAGGCGCTCATCCTCGCGTAAGCATTGTATGTACCGATCGACATGGGCGTATTTTATCGAATACACTTTCTTTTTGCAATAAAATTTCAACGGCGCGGTGAAAGGCGGCCAGTGCACCTATCCTCAGCATTGACGGCCAAGGCAGATGCTACCGCGGCGGTTTTAGCTAGACGAGCGCCTGGTTATTTTCCCTTAATACAGTTATAGTAAGTGTTCCCTCCCACGGTATTTTGCCGACTTCAGAAATGGCCATACCATACTTTTCTAAAAGTAAACTTAGAGCTATAAGCCCACACTTTGACAGAGCAACATTTGTACTCGCGTACTTGTTTTGCCCTTGTCTATATAATCGCATGGCCTTTTGGATGCTATCTCGATCGATGCTTGTGAGTGGATAGTTGGTCATTTGCCTAGCCCAATCGTCTAATTCTTCTGCTACGTTTTCATATTTTTTTGTTTTTATTTCTTTGCTATTAAATTCATTTCGAGCGGTATCTAAAGTTTCCGCTTCGATTTGCGTCCCATCCCAATCGCGGTGTGGAGTTTGCAGTGCTATCTCGGCGCGGGAAGAAGCCGTTTCTGTCTGATTTTCGACGTAAACTCGCGTATTGCCATCTTCCAGTTTTTCGAA
>JAITDG010000044.1 GCA_031282685.1 Puniceicoccales bacterium
GTGCTTGCGGGGGAAAGCTTTCCATCTGCGCTGTTCGGTTTCCTGCGAACCCACGTCCCGAGACCGGCTGGAGGGCTCACTTCGCTATGATGTTCATCGTCAAAAGCTTATTTCCCAGCGCTACCGCTACTTGCACCACTTCGACCGAAATTGGTCCCTGGACATGCGGCTGAATCTGCGGCACGGCTTTGTGGGCCGAAAGGATCGCCATTTATTTCGTATCAGCATGCGCCTGAGCTACTAGGAAAGTTCCAGCAGCCGGTACTGGAGTGCCTCCAGTAGGTGCTCCGTGCCGATGGTCTCTTCGTTGGCCAGATCCGCTATCGTTCTGGCAACGCGGAGGATACGACCGCTTGCTCGGGCGGACAGGGTGGACTGTTCTATGGCCTGGCTCAGCAGCTGCCGCTCTTCCCTGCCGAGGGGACAAAATTCCGGTAAAAAACGATCTGAAATCCTTGCATTGCAGCGAATTTCCCCATCTCCCCGCCGCCGCTGGCGCTCTCGGGCAGCCTCTACCCGGCAACGGATTTCCGAGGACCTCTCTCCGCGGAGACTTTCCGTAAGAAATTCTGCCGGAACGGCCGCGACGTCAATGTGCAGGTCAATGCGATCCAAGAGGGGGCCACTGATGCGGGACCGATAGTCGATCACCTGCCGCCGGGAACAGACACAGGGTCGCCGTTTGGAGCCCAAGTAGCCGCAGGGGCAGGGGTTCATGGCGGCAAGCAGCGTGAAAACACTGGGAAATCGAACTTTACCGATGCTCCGGGAAATTGTTATGGAGCCGTCGTCGAGGGGCTGCCGGAGGGATTCGAGTGTGGAACGGGAAAATTCCGCCAGCTCATCTAGAAATAGTACGCCGTTGTGCGCCAAGGAGATCTCGCCGGGCAGGGGCCGGGAACCGCCGCCCACTAGGCCGACGCGGCTAATCGTATGGTGGGGAGCCCGAAAGGGTCGGCTGAGAGGGAAGAGGGAACCGCCCCGCTGAACTCCGGCCGCGGAATGGATGCCGTGAATTTCGATGAGCTCTTCGAGGGAAGGTGTCGGCATGATAGACGGTATGCGCTTGGCAATCATTGATTTACCAACACCTGGGCAACCCACCATGAGTAGGTTGTGGCCGCCCGCCACGGCGATCTCCGCCGCCCGCCGGGCCCGCTCTTGGCCCCGAACGTCGGCAAAATCTAGGCCACAGGCCGTTTGGACCTCCGGACGGCGCGGCGCCAGCGGCGCCAGTCGGCTGCGGTCCCGCAAAAAGGCCACCACCTCTTCCAAACTTTCTACGCCATAGATGGATATGCCATCGATCAGCAGGGCCTCCTCCGCAGAGGGGCGCGGGAGCAGAATTCCGCTAAGTCCTTGATTCTTAGCCTGTAATGTGAGTGCCACGGCGCCGCGGATGGGTAGAATTTTTCCGGAAAGGCTCAGCTCGCCGGCAATTAACAGGTCGTCGACGGAACCACTCGCCTGCCCGCTGGCCAGGAGCACGCCGACGGCAATAGGCAAATCGTACATGGGTCCCTCCTTCCTTATGTGCCCAGGGGAAAGGTTAATGGTAGTTCGCGTATGGGGAATTTTGTGGCCGCTATTTTGGAGGGCCGAGCAGACCCGGTCGAGGGACTCCTTTACGGCCGCATCCGGCAGGCCGACCAGGACAATCCGCAGCTCACCCCGTTCTCCCGTATTCACTTCCACTTCAACGGGCAAAGAATCTATTCCCCACAGCGCGCCGGAATGGACCGTTGCTAACATGATTTAATGGAACTAAAGTGCGAACTCACTTGTCAACTCAACTTTTCCGTATGCAGAATAAAATTAGTGGACGCTTCGACGAAAAATGTGCTAGCTATTATGGGGAAATGGAAAATTTTCGCCGGCCACGGGAGGAGAAATTTGCGACTTGACCTTTACCCGCCGGCCGCTGCCCTCGGGGCCGTCCGCCAGGGTAGCTCAGCGGTAGAGCAGAGGACTCATAAGCCTTTGGTCGGCGGTTCAAATCCGCCCTCTGGCACCGTTTTTTTTCGCCGTTTCGGCCGGGCACTCCGCTTCCGGTTCGCGTCTGCCCGGGGAATTTTCGCCCAAAAGGCCTTGACAGGGGGAAGAGGAGGGCTACCCCCCGCATGGAAGGTGAAATGGCGAATTTGCGATCATCGAAGAAGGACGTGCGGAGGACGGTGAGTCGCACGCTGCGGAACAGGTCGGCGAGGTCAGAGTTGAAAACATTGGCCAAGAAGGTGTTGGAGCTTGGTCGGGGGGACGGATCCCGGGAGGCAGCCGTCGCCTACGCCTCCGCTCTAGACAAAGCCGTGAAGCGGGGGATCATCCACCGGAACCGGGCCGACCGCGGGAAAAGTGCGCTGGCACCGATTATTTTTTCTCAGCCTGCTAAATAGATGGGATGCAATGGGCAACGGTGAGCAGCGGGGCAAGGTCGCGCTGGTGACCGGGGCTAGCCGTGGCATTGGAAGAGCCGTAGCCATTCAGCTGGCTCGGGACGGCGCGAAAGTTATCTGCGTGAGCCGTTCGGAAGCGTCTGCCACCCCCACAGCGGAGGCGATTCGGGCGGACGGCGGCGAGTCGGATCCGTTCGCCGTAGATGTATCTCGGGCTGAGGCAGTTCAAGCGGCCTGCAGAGATATTCTGGAAAAGCATGGCCGCGTGGACATTTTAGTAAACTGCGCCGGCATAAATCGGGACAACATGTGTCTGCTGATGACGGACGACGAGTGGAATGCGGTGCTGGCCACGGACTTAAGCAGTTGCTTCCACTGGACTAAGCACCTCTGCCGCTCCATGGTGCGCAATCGCTGGGGCCGTGTCATTAACATCTCTTCGGTCATCGGGCTGGTCGGCAATGGGGGGCAGGCCAACTACGCCGCCGCAAAGGCCGGAGTCATCGCATTTACGAAGTCCATTGCCAGGGAGTTGGCCTCCCGGAACATCACCGCCAATGCCATTGCGCCGGGATTCATCGATACGGACATGACGGCACCGCTGCCCGAAGCAATTCGCGAAAAAGTCCTGGAACAGATCCCGCTGAGGAAATTTGGCCGGCCCGAGGACGTGGCCAGCGCTGTCTCCTTTCTGGCGTCGGATCGTTCTAGTTATATCACTGGCCATGTGCTGAATGTGGACGGCGGCATGGTGATGGCCTAGGCGGGACATGGGCGGGGCAGCGCCGGACCGGCACTTCCTGGAAAGGTTCGCGGCGGCTCGCGCGGCCGGGCGGCTTCCCCATGGCATTTTGCTGGAAGGTAAAAATTTAGCAATTTTAGAGGCGACGGCTCGCGCGGCAGCCCATTTTCTGGTGCCGGCCAATTCCTTGGATCTGCTTGCGGTTCGACCGGAGGGGAAATCCCGGCAGATTGGCGTGGACGCCGTTCGGGAACTGATTGGCCGGCTGCAACTTTCTCCGCGAGGGCCCGGTTCGCCGGTCGCCATCGTCCACGGCGCGGACCGCCTCCACCGCAACGCCGCCAACGCCCTTCTAAAAACCCTCGAAGAGCCTCCGCCTGGGGTCCTTCTGCTTCTCACGGCCCGCCGAATCGGGAACGTGCTGCCCACGATTCAGAGCCGCTGCCAACTCCACCGCTGCCGGTCCCCCGGCGAAAGCCACCCGGAGTGGGCGCAGTGGCTCGAAGGGTACAAATCATACGTGCGCAAATGCTTAAACGATCCAGGGCCGGCCCAATTGCTCGATGCCTACGGGCTGGCGGCCGGCTTTCGCGCGCTGCTGGGCGCTGCGGTCGCCGAAGACAAAAATGATCCGCAACTTACGGCGGAGAGGGCCGGCCTGCGGCGAGTGATGGCGGAATCGCTGCTGGCCGAGTGCGCCGAAGGACTCCTTTCTCTCGCAAAGGAACTGCCCCAAACGGATGGCAATTCCCGCAGGCTGAAAATGTTGCACCTATCTCGGCAGATGGCAGCCCTGGGTCGGGCGGTCTGGCTTCTAGAAAAAAATTGTTCCGAAATCGCTGCGGTGGAATCATTTCTCCTGGCCACCGGGATCGGCAATCCCCACTAAACTGTCCCTTCTTTGCAGTCAGTAATTTACAAGCAAATGGAATTTTTGGGAGAGCTGTCCTTGCGCGGCCGTCCATCGCCGCTAGAAACGGGAAAATGGTAGGGAACGGGTCTGTGAAGAAAGCAAAATTTGCGATCTTTGGCGCCGGCGCGTGGGGCAGTGCCATGGCCCTACACCTAGCCGCCCAAGGACATGCGGTGCGGCTGGTGGCGCGGGACCGGGACTGGGCCAATGCCACGGAGGAGATCCGAGAAAACCGGGACTACCTGCCGGGGTTTCCATTTCCACCTAATCTGCACATAGATGGAGATTTTGGCGCAATTCGCTGGGCAGACGGGGCTTTTCTCGCCTGCTCCACGGCCGGCGTTTTGGAGTACTGCCGGCGCATCGGCGCGGAGGCACCGGCCAACCCGCCGCCCCTCATCACCCTCTGCAAGGGCTTCGTGCCGGAAACGGGGCAGCTGCCGCTGGCGGTGGTCGAAGAAATTTTGCCGAATTTTCCGCGGGGCACGCTCTCCGGCCCGACCCACGCCGGGGACATCGCTCTGGGACACCCGGCCGCCGCCGTGCTCGCCGTCCACTTGGAGGCGGAGCGGCTGAAGTGTCTGCAGGAATGGATCAATGGCCCCAAGTTCCGCGTGTACCGCACATCGGATCTGCTGGGGGTGGAATTGGGCGGTTCTCTTAAAAATCCATATGCCATCGGCTTGGGCATCGCAGAGCGCTTTGCCGGCAGCGGAAACGGGCGGGCAGCCCTCTTCACTCGCATGATGGCGGAGATGGTACGGATCGGCGTTGCGCTCGGGGGAAGAGCAGAAACTTTCTACGGCCTGAGCGGGCTCGGCGATCTAATGGCCACGGGCAGCTGCGATTGGAGTCGAAACCGCACCTTCGGACTTCGCATCGGCGCAGGGGAAAATCCGACCGCCATCATCGCTCAGGAAAAAACGACGGTGGAAGGCTACCGCGCCACGAAAGGCTTCCACAGGATCTGTGCCGAGCGAGGCATCTCCTGTCCCGTCCTGGACGGCATTCATGGCATTCTATACGAAGGAGTCCCGCCGGAAATGATCGGCGATTCGCTCATGTCTCGGGCACTGCGGGAAGAATCGGGCTAGCTTTCTACCCTAATTATCTAGCGGTTGGATCCTTTTCTCCGCGGCAACACTTAATCGGGAGCCCTGCCTCCTCCAATTGCTGCACATTCAGGTCAGCCGGAGACACTTGAAACTTTTGCAGCGAATCCTCAAGTGCTAGCCTCATGTCTACAGCAATCTCCTCCAACTCCGATAGGGCCATTCCATTGGAATCGCGAACGACGATTCTCCCAAATCAGCCGGTACCGGCGGCGACTCCCCGAGTATTCCCTAGAGCCGACGCACTAAAATGAAGCGCCCGCCGGCCTCTCCAATGGGCCGGCGGGCGCCGCAAAGTAAATCGACAAGTTCCTAGAAGCTGAATTCGACGGCGCTGGAAAACCAGAGCAAGTCCTTGTGGCCGACGAACCCAAGCAGGTCATTGACCCAGCTGGTCCGGGGGGCACTGTTGCCGCAGAAGCGCATGCCGGCCCGAATGGAGGCCTGCTCGTTGTACTTGTAAATTAAATCTGCTCCCAAACCGTAGTAGAAGTAATCTTTCCGCTCGCTACTGCTCAGGCCGTCCTCCTTGAAGAAGCCGATAATGCCGAAGGGCCGTCGAGCGTAATCGTAGCCGCAAAAGAAATTTCCCTCAAACGCACAGTGGTCCAGGCCAACGGCACCCAAATCGTAGGTGTGGCCGGCGGCGAAGGAAACATTAAATTCCTTCCTGTTAATATCGTAGGACAGGTAAGCCTTCGGAGAGAATAGCACCTCGCCGACGGCGCCCAAGGAAATTTCGCTGGAGCAGCGGCGAATGTCGACGCCACTGGCCACTATGCCGCGCAGATTGGTAAACATATGGTAGGCATAGGACAAATCAGCCGTAAACCAACCGCCTACACTGCGACAGAAGCCCACGTTCGCGGACACCTCATTCATGGAGCCGTTCCCGGAGATGTGGCCGCCGCGGCCGATGTGGTCCTCCAGGTCAATGAGGCCGTCCTCCAGCATAAGGACCGAGGAGGCACCCACGTAGCCGTGGCCACCAAAAATCGGCACGCCCGTCTCCGTCGCCATTTGGAAGTTCGCTTGCCCTTCCTTACGGCCACGGTTGGCATATTCCGAATCAAATCCAACCCTCGCATCGAGGGTGAGGATAGGCAGGTCGAACGCTCCCAGCGAACCGACCCCCAAAAGGCCGCAGAGGGCCGTTAGCGAGAGTAGTCTTTTCATTGCAATCCCTTTCTGTGACTTCCCAACAGGAAAGACAGGGACAGCCGATGGACGACGGAGGCCACTGGGCAAGCGTTTTTGCGGCTCCGGCCAATGATTTGAAAAAATTTTACAGATCTAGCCGTTTCGAATACGGCTCACATTTTCCCGCCGACCTCTGTGCCAGAAAAGAAAAATGGGACTGGCGATGAAGATGGAGGAAAACGTGCCCACCAGGACGCCGATGGTGAAGATGAAGGCGATGTCCACCATGGCGCCGGCGCCGAGAAGCCAGAGGGAAAGGGAGGCGATGAGGACGGTAAGGCTCGTCAAGAGCGTGCGGGAAAGGGTACAGTTCAGGGAAAGGTTCACCACCTGGGCCAGGGACAGGGCCGGATTGCGGGGCAGTTCCTCCCGGATGCGGTCGAAGACGACGATGGTATCGTTGATGGAGTAGCCCACAATCATGAGGACGGCGGCCACCATGGGCGCGCTGAAGCGGTGGCCGAGAAGGGCATAAATTCCCACGGTGGCGACGACGTCGTGGATGGTGGAGAGAAATGCGCCCACGCCGAAACCGACTTCGAAGCGGACGGCCACATAGACCAGGATGGCGCCCAGGGCCAGCAAGAGAGAGATGAGGGCATTCCGGCGGACGGCAGCGCCCACGTTCCCGCCGATGCTGGTGTGGCGCAGGAGCTGCAGGCCAAATTCCTGCTCCGCCAGTCGGAAAAATTTGTCGCCCTTCTGGGCCGCCGTACGGACGTCAAGGAGCTCGCCGTCCCCCTCCATGGGCCGCTGGAAGACGGCCTGAATTTCCCCGATGCCGTTCCGGGCCGCCAGCGAGTGCAGATCGCGGAGGGCGGGCCGCTTCTGGAAAGAGAGGAGCAGCTCGTCGCCGCCGGTGAAGTCGATCCCGCAGACATTCTTCCCGCGGAGAGCAATGGCGCCGATGCCGGCCAGGATGACAATTCCCGCCAGAAGGAAGGCGGGCCGGCTCCAGCGGAGAAAGGGAAAGCGGGCCCCCCGACTGCCGCGGACCCAGGAGGGCAACAGTCTCTTCACTCCGCAGCGGTGCACCAGAAACTCGAGGGCGCCGTCGCAGAACACGAGCGCGCAGAAGAGGGTTGCCAGCACGCCGATGGCCAGTACGATGCCGAAACCGCGAATAGTTCCTGTGCCATAGGCAATTAGGATGGCTGCCGTCAGCAGTGTGGTGATATTCGCGTCAAATATGGCGGAAAATGCCCGCCGGAAGCCGGCCCCAAGGGCCTGGGCCGGGGAGTTCCCCCCCTCCAGCTCTTCTCCCATGCGGGCAAAGATGAGAATGTTGGAGTCCACCGCCATGCCGACGGTGAGGACCAGCGCCGCGATGCCGGGCAAAGTGAGCGTCGCGCCCAGCATGGCCATGGTACCCAGCATGATGGCCAAATTTAGGAGGAGGGACAGGACGGCGATCGCACCGGACAGGCCGTAGTAGGCTACCATGAAGGCCATTACCAGTCCGGAGCCGACGCAGGCCGCCCGGACCGCACTCGCCCGCACGTCCTCAGCTAGAGTGGGACCCAACTCGAAGACCTCCGCCAGACGCAGTTCGAGTTCCAGCGGATTGTTGAGCACGCTGGCCAACTCCATGGCCTTCCGCTGGTCGAAGCGGCCGGAGATGGAGGCGCGGCCGTCGCGGATCGGGGACCGGACCGTGGGCGCAGAGTAAACCTTACCGTCCAGCACGATGGCCAGGGGCCGGCCCACGTTTTCGGCCGTGGCCCGCTCGAATTTTTTCGCCCCCTCGGCCGTCAACTCCAGGGAAACCTCATAGGCGCCGTACTGGTTGACCACCGCCGCGGCCCGTCTGATATCTCGGCCCACCAGCTCTGGAGTTCGCCGCAGCAAGAGATCGGCCGAGCCCTCCCCTTCGCCGCTGGCCCAGGGTACCCGCACGTAGCCGGCCGGAGGAATTTGCGGGTTGGCCGGGCCGCCGTAGGGGACGCGGAATTCCAACTTCGCCGGCTTTTTGATGGCCTCCAGCACGTCCGGATTGTCGCGGCTAAAGACGCCGGCCAGCTGGATTTCCACCTGATTGCCGCCGCGAATTTGGATCTGCGGCTCGACGAGCCCCATGGCGTCCAGCCGACGGCGGATGACGTCCTGCACCTGCTCCAGCTGCTTCCGCCGGCCCAGCTGATCTTCGACCAGGGATTTGGAGTCGACTTCCAGCGTCACGGACAGCCCGCCCCGCAGGTCCAGTCCCCGCCGAATGCCCGACGGAAACAGCTCAATCAAAGCCCACAGGAACAGGGCCAGGGAGATGCCCAACTTCCAAAGGGCGGACCGGCGAACCAACCTGGCCATCGCTCCTCCGCGACTATTTTTTTATTTTCCTCGGCCTTCCCCGGCGGGGCCGCTCCACCACTATTTTTTGGACCGATTCCCCGTCCGCGCCCTCTCCGCCGGTCAGAAATTCCACTCTCTCTACCCTTTCTGCCCTACTCGCCTTCGACGTCTTCTCGCCCGCCGCCAGCTTCCGCCGCACGCCCTCCCGAAGCACTTCAATGCGCACCCCGCTGGCGATTTCCAATGTCAGGCGCGGCCCATCCAGCTGGACGATTTTTCCGAAAATTCCGCAGGCCAGAAGCACCTCGTCACCCTTCCGAAGTTGGTCCAGGAGCAGTCGTTGCTGCTTCTGCCGCTTTCGGGCGGGGGCGATGGTGAGGAACCATATGGCAAAAAAAATCAGGACAAAAATCCACAGTTGGGCCGTCCTCCCGGACCCTCCCGCAGCAACTTCACCGATATGCCCTAGAGCAACCATAACCCCTATGTAGGGGCGTGAAGCGCAAGCACAAGCACTTTCTCGCTAATTTGCGCCGAAATCTCACATTTGCCTTTTTTTACTTATGTGCTAAAATTCATACTGCCATGCCCACTTCCCATCTAGGCTCCGACTTTGACAGCCAACACGCCCTCAACCGCAGCATCATTTTCGGCTCCGACGACCTGGTAGGCATAGAATATCCCGGCAGCATGGCTATCCAACTCCTCGGCAAAGAAAGAGAGATTACGGAGGCCAAGACGATCGGCGACTGCAAGACGGCGGCGCGCGGGGCCGCCAGCATGTTTCAGGACCTTTACAAAGGGCTTAGCGCTGCGGAACGGCTGAGGAGCGAGATGATAACTACTTTCCCTGACCTCCCCATGGATAGGCAGGAAATGGTGCTCGCGAGAACTTTTCCGGTGTTAGGGCAGTTGATTACCATTTCACCGAGCCAACAGAGCCTCGAGCAGTTATGCAGAATTAAAAACTGGAACACTCTCAACGAAGATGGCTCACTAGGAAGCGCATGCATCCGATTGCGTCCGGTTGAAGGCCTACCGCCAGAACGAGATCTCGATGGACCCACCGATGGCGACGACAAGGGAGCAGACTACTACGTCTCCGTAGATGGGAAAGCATACAAGCTCGTATTTGTTCAACCGCAAGGAATTGAAGGCATTTTAGACGCGAGAGACGCAATCGTAAAAAATCTAGATGAGTGCATGCGGGATGTGGCCAACTTCGGGGCGGCCAAGTATCGTAAAGCATTCGACTCCATCATGATGAGTGCAAGTTCCATCCACTACTCTAGTAATTTAATAGCGCGCCTGTTCTATTGGCTTTTTTCCTATTCTGTTAGCGCGGCAGCATTATTTTTAAGGGAAACGGAGAAGGCCGCAGAAATATTCGGCAAACACGGCGATGGGTCCGTTCCGAAAAAGGACTACGACCTCCGCGCAAGCGCTAGGAATTTTGCAGAGAGAAAGAAACTGGAAGTAGGCGAAGTAGGCGAAGATGAGTTAAAAAGACGATCGGCGGCCGTGAGCGAAAAATTTAGACGGCTCCGCGTCAAGGACATATTTGCGAAGGGGGAATCAAAAAAGCTAACCATGATTCCGCCACTGCAGAGCGGGGAAAATCTGCAGAATTTTCTTCAATCCCTTGCCGGTCCTATCGGCAGAGCCGACATGGCGAGCTCTAAACCTCCTCTGCTATTCATCGACAAACTTATTCTATCAAGAAAATCCCTAATGGGACTCCATAAATTTTGCCAGGTCAATGAGGATGAGTTCCCCCAAAAAATAACGGAATTATTCGGCGAAAAACCGGCCGATGATGCCCCAGAAGAGGAAAAAAATAAATTTAAACGAACCGTTATCGGGTTCGCGTCCCTCGCGGCATCCTACTGTTCAAATTCGCAGAAAAGGGCCAAAAATCCCGACGATATGGTAGTAAAACTTACCAAGTCGCAGGCCTTTCGTAGCCTGACGGATGACATAACGATTACGCGGGGAGAAGAGACAAAGACGTTAACAGAACTCCTTTCGAACTCTATCGAAAGCTCGAAGATCGCTAGAGCGAAACAGCAGCAGCCGGGAATCGAAGAAAAACGACTAACGGACGAGCAAAAAACTCTCATCGAGACACTTGCAACAACTAACAGAGAGGATAACGTCGGAAATGCTATCAAAAACTTTCCTTCATTCAGATTTCTCCAGCACGCGAGAAATTTTTCAACCTGCGCTAGTGAGTTTTTCAAAAATGAAAGCAATTTCGCGGACCAGCGAGCGGTGGAAGCTTTCTCTATCATTATTTCCCGTAACACTGGAAATGACAAATTTGCTACATTCCTTGGTGAAGCGAATAAATCCATTCAGTCGAATATGGCAGCCTACCAAAATTTGGATTTGCCCGCTTCGAAGCGCGCAGCGGCACTCAGAAATGTCTATGCACTACACCACTTGATGAGCCTTAAAGATATCCGCGCCGAATTAATTGAAGAATTTCAAAGCGAAAGTAAAGTCTTAGCGGATCTAATTGTAAGCAAATGGCAAAATGATCCAAATTCATTGAGCGATTTAGAAGTATGCACATTCTGCCTGTCGCTTGCCGTCCAAAAAAAATCTTCTGAAAATTCGTTTTCCGCGGCCCATAAGGCATTGGCCGCATATCTGGTCGTGAATCCAAATATGGGATTCATGAAGCATTTTAAAGACAATGAATCTTCTCCGGCTGCCATCTTGCAAGGATGCGCTCAGGGAAAAGTTTTTACGGAAGCCCTAAAGCTCGTCGCCCATGATGGGCTATCCGACAAAGATAGCATTAGCATATTGAAAACATCCATAGAGAAAATTGGCGGCGACTACGCGCTCGATATAGATAACGGAATAATCATAAACAAAATGACCAACCTGCCGATTGGAAAAATGAAATCGTACCCGCAATTTCTACTGAATATCGGAATTACTAATCTTGGAGATAGGCGCATAGCTTTTAGCGGCGAAAGAAATGAAGCAGCAATCGATGGCGGTTCAGTCATCGTGGACTTAAAAAAACACAGGGTTACGCGCCAATACGGCGAAGAAACACTGCAACTTTTAGAATTTTCCCCGGTAGATACCAATGGCATGTTGTGGCTGAATAGCTATGCCTACTTTAAAGACAAAAACGGCACGTGCCACGCCTACCATGTTAGCGACCTCCGCCATGAGGTTTTTCAAGTTAAAAGTAGTGCCGATGGATTAAAATTTTATTCTGCAACTAATCCCGACGTTGAGCTCAAGTTTTTTCAAAAAGGGGAAGGTATTTCCGAAATTGACAAAGAAACGTTCTTATTCGGGACTAACGAAGGCAATGAAATTGTAGAATATATCGCACTTAATAGCGATCAAACTCGCGACAAAAGTACGGTGAAGAAAATGCAACAACTTTCCTTGCGCAGAGAGAAAGGGGGCGATGTACTGCAATTATACGTCAACGGGGAAAGAACGGAAAAAATTGCCATTTCACGGCCACCTTTCTTTTACTGGCCGGAAAATTCAGAATTCGCCAGCGAGATAGCTTTTGCTTCCGATGGCGGGAGAGAGATAACTGTGAATCAATGCGGAGAGGATATTTTTAGTTATAGAAGAGAAGATGGCTCACTTAAAGTATATAAACCTAGTGATTTTATGACTTTTATGCAAATAAAAGAAGTCCGACACTACGAAGAAACCACCTCGAATACCTCTCCAAATACTAAAGCACTAACAGAGGAAAGCCTATCATTTTCACTTGCGGTAAATAAATACATTAGTGAAACCTCGCCAAGCATAAGTAATGTTTATAATGAAGAATGCATCGGCGTGCCGATTTGTCAATTATTAAACATGAGCAAAGAGTTCGCAAAAGAACTCTCTCCTCAAATAAAAATTCTTGCCGCAAAAGTCCTACTTTCCAGAATTTCTTTGTACGAGAGAAGTTCTCCAAAAATAATAAGAGAATCTTTTTTCACATTATTTACGGGACAAAATAGAGAGGGAACACCAGAAGCGTCGGAAAAATTCGATGCCTCTTTCGACGAAAGAGCCAGTAATGTCTATGCTATGCTCGACGATTCGCGAAAAAATTGTTCGGCGAAAGAGCAAGAGGAAATACTAGAAATGATGGAAGATTTCGCAAAATTTGCGGGAAAAATCATGACTAAAGAAAGCCGCAAAAGGACATGGGAGAAGAGGGTTGAATTCGCGAAAAAGAGAAAGATTATAGTCCAACTCATCCCGCCCAAAATCAAAACGAAAATGCGGAGAGATATCACGAGAAATACCACGGAAAGAGATCCCACAACTTTCTCCGTTGGGATGGGCAGCGCCGTAGGACTGCACGGAGATGGTTTCGTCGTCGAGGAGATTGCACACATCCCTGACAATACCAATACCCTCGAAATGAACATGGCCACTTTCGGGCAAAAGGCACTTTGCAAAATTCTTGCCGTTGAAAATTTAGCCGAAGCGCTATCACCAGAACTTCGCAGGGAAGTGTCCGTCGAGCCGGCTGCGGAGGAAGCAGGAGAAGAGCCTCTTGCGGAAGCAGAAGCGCCGGCGGAAGGAGCGGAAGGGCCTCTCGCGGAAGCAGAAGCACCGGTAGAAGGAGCGAAAGAGGGAGAAGCGGTGACGGAAGCGTCGGCAGGAGCGGCAGAAGAGCCTCTCGCGGTGGCGCCGGCGGAAGCGGCAGAAGAGCCCCTCACGGAAGCAGAAGAAGCGGTGGCGGAAGCGTCGGAGGAGGACGTCGGAGAAATTGGCGATCTAGGAAGAAGAATTGCCGCATTTCAGGAAAGGGAACGGCGCGACAGGGTTTTCCACGGTGATATTTTTTGGGCGCGCATAGCTAAATTTTTTCCCGCCGGCAATCCGGCGCCGGCACCAGAGGGAGGACAGCCAGAACCAGCGCCAGCGCCAGAAACAGACTTAACAATTCTTCAAGCTAGACTGGAAGAAGCGCAACGGTCCATAGATGAAGAATGGCAAATGGCCCAACAGATACGAGACACCCTCCACCACAGAATCGATGATTTTCTCGCGGGAAGTCAGGTGCATGGAAGCGTATACCGGAAGAGGGCCCTCGGCCAACTGAAGACGCCGACAGTAAATGACGTTCTACAACTTTGGTTCCGCTGTAGAATTATAGAAGGCCAGGAAGAAAGTCTCCTCCCTGTAAACGCAGGTAGATTTCTTACAGAATATGCCAGACAATTCGATGACTCACTTCATAGTCCAATGCAAGTTGTTCAATTATTGAAAGATATCCACAGCTTCATGATTGCAGAGACGAACTGCAATGCGTTTGTAAATCCGCGACAGCCCATAGGCCGACTGCAGCTATTTGAAGATTTCAAAAAAGCTGCGATGGATCGCAGTTCTAATCCGGCCGACGTTAAAGAAAAATTCGGAAGATTTACCCGTTCTTTGGCAGATGCGCGGGTCTACGATCCCAACAAATGTTCATCCAGCCTATGGTTCGAACACGCGACCGGCTTTCGACTGCGAGAAAAACAGAACGCAGTCATAAACGAGATCGTCCGTTTGGTGGATGAAGAAAAAACAAGCAAGGAAGAAGCAGTCGGTATTCTGTTTCAACTGATGATGGGCCAAGGGAAAACCGCCGTAGTACTTTCTGAGCTAGTACAGCTATTCGGGGAGTGGGGCATGGTGCCAATAGTTGCGAATGAGGGAAGCCAGCACGAAACCTCGCGTAAGGAGCTGGAGAACTTGCAAAGAAATAGATTTGGCACTAACACTGAGGGAGGTACTTGGGGCATAGGAGGCTCCGGAAAAATTGACGTGCTGATGGAAATTAGGGATAAACTGATAGCTGCGAAGAATGGTGGAGGGTGCATGGTCATTGAGAGCGTGACCATGCGGGCCATTATTGTGCAGCGCCGCCAAACCACCGTTTTGGTGGAAAAAATTAAGAACGATATCGCAGTAGATGATGCGAGCGTAGCGGTGCTGCGAAATCAGTTGGCTATTGCTGAGAAAAAACTCGCCCTCCTTGAGGAAATAACAGATTTTTTTTCGGAAAACTGCATTCAAATTTGCGACGAGTGCCACATCAATCTAGATCCTTTCGTATCAGTTAATATTAGCGGAGGGAAAAAAATAAGATTTACGGAGGAACAAAGCAAAACCATCGCAACTGCCGGCGCCGACCTCGCACTCGCTTGGAAAAAGTTACCGCCCGGGCGGCGACCGGATCGCGAAAAAATGGAGGAAATTACGCTAGCTATGCTGCAAAAGCAGAACATATTCTGCGGCAGTGCAGAAGAAGAACTGCAAAAGGCGGCAATTAGTTTTATACTGCGCGACATTGACGGCCTGCCCGCAAAAGCAGAACTAATAACGTACAAATACGATATCCTACTTGATCGAATCGGCGAAAACAAAGAAAAACTTTGCCTACTTAAGGGTATTACGGAAGCAATTTTTGCCTCTTCTTCCGGTGTCTACGGGGAAAATTTTGGATTCCGCACAGATCAGACGCGCAGCGGTCGCTCCCTAAGCAAAGTCGTCCCATACCTGTGCGCCCAGATGCCATCGTCCGGCGAATATGACAATCCGGTAGAGCGGGCCATGTATTACTACCGTGCCTACATGGAGTTTTTCAATGCGCCGGAAATTCCATCGGACTCGCCACTGAAACTTGGAGTCGAACTCCTAATTGATTCGGCTATAGATAATCCCGAATCCGAAGCCGGAGCATACCTGCGGGAAAAATTTGGCCCTCAGATGGGAAGATTTTCCAATCCCCAGACGCTAGAGCACGAAAAAATAGCGATAAAAGAGGAATTGCGCCACGACCTTCTCGAACTCAGAAATAACTCGTCGGAATACACGGAGTTGGTCCGGCAGATGACGCGCCCCGAACTCGATTTTTTTGAGAGTCGCTGCGAAGCGTTCAGCTATGACCAGGTGGATGCGACAAATATCACCA
>JAITDG010000052.1 GCA_031282685.1 Puniceicoccales bacterium
GCTGGCCTTAATGCGAAATGTGAGCAGCTGATGAAGTATTTTATACGAGAAGCATTTAGCAGAAAGGTGAATGGCAAAATCGATGACAATTTGAAAAAATGCCTCCGAGACCTAGTCGCACAGTGCAAAAAACGCTTTCCTTCCGGCGACTGGGCAAAGGGAGAAATACCGACACAGGAAGAGTACGAAGAAAAAGGTAGATATTACGAGGGACAAGTACTCTGCTTTTCGCAACAATCGGAGGAGAACTTGGGAAGTGAACCTCCCATAGTTCCATCATATGAAGTGGATGGATTTCAATTTTGTAGTGGCTATGCGGAAGCTGCTGCGCTATGCAAAGGGAAAACAAAGGATGAGTTGCGCGAGAAACGGAGCATAGCGCAGTTTGAAGTTTGTAAGTGCTATCACTTTACACCTAATGGCGATGGCAAACCAAGCGATCGAACGGCATATACGCAACAGGGGATACAAATCATCGAAAAGGAACTAAACGGTGGCTCTGATGCAGTTAATTTCCAAAAAATTATGGTTGGACTGCTTTGTCTATACTACTTTGAATTATTTTACTGTGACAGCGAATTCTCTTTCCTAGACAAATGTCCACCAGTAATTAAAGATAGAGAGGTGCGGAGAAAAGTGGATCTTATGGACTATGGGTTACTCCCCCCTCTTGTGCTGTCAATGTGTAGCGTACTTTTACACAGTAGTGTGTCGGGAAATACGGCAGGCTCGTTTGACGCGGCACTTTTGGCGAAATTCTTCAATGCCAATATTTTGATGTTTACTACGAATTGCCATAGAATGGTGTTTTACGGCGGTAAAAATGGGAGTTACCACGTGCCGGAAAATATCCCCGAAGATACTTTCTTCATCCTCCACAATGGCGCGCACTTTCAGCCGTTTGTCAAACGCTCCTAATTCGCCCGGACGGCCAGCTTCCATTAGCGCTTGACAATCCGCGGCGACCGGATAGGGTGCCGACCATTGCAATGGATTTTTCTGGCGCTGCTGCCGCGAATAATAACGGCGGTCAGCTTCCGGTTGGTGTTGCCGTTTCGACACTTACACCAGTATCGGAGTTGGCTGCGCTGCGTTCCGCTTGTACGGAAATCAATAGGTCCATCCATACGGTCCGTTTTCTCATCTTTCTCGACATTCTTTTTTCAATTTTTTCGATCATTGTGTTCCCAATTGCATTGGCCCGTGCCGGCTACAACCGGGCGACCTACGGGAACTTTACGCTAGGCTGGCTATTCGTTGCCGCTAGCGCAGCTACCGTTGCCGTCGAAGTTGCAAAACAGAACCGTAGTGGTGAGGCACCGCCGGCGAAAACAGCTGGGGTCACGGCTACTGCCACAAAAAAAATTGTAACGGACGAAACCGCAGAGTCGAATGAAAAAGATTCTGAGGCGAAAATAATAATAAAAAAGTATATTGAGCATGCTGGCCTTAAACAGCAGGACTGCGGCAGCGGGAATGGCTCAAATGGCTGTTTTTTCGCAAGCGTTCTTGCCCAGTCGCCCGGAGGGAGTATGAATGCTTCCAAAGCCGAATGTGACGCCCTCCGTTTGGAAATTTTCAATTTTGGGGTCGATCTCTACAAAGACGCCGTGACTGGAAGTAAACTTTCTGAAAATGAAAAGGAAGTAGTAACTCATTGCATCGAGGAAGTGACCAACGGCAAGAAGACGGAAAAACTTACGGAAAAAATACGAAATAGTCTCAAAAATATGATTCAGCAGGGCAAAAACCGCCTTTCCCCTACCGGCGATTGGCAAAACGGAAAAATAGATCCGACAGAGGATGAAAAGGATCGCGCCGAATACGTCAAAGGGCAAGAGAGTTATTTTTCTGGGCGAGACGCCATAAAAAATGGCAATGAGGTTGCTTCACCATCTACCGAGAGTGGGGATTCCGTAGCGCACTGTCGCGGCTATGATGCCATGAAAAATCTAGGGATAGATGAAAGCCAGGAAGCCTTCTATGAAAATTGGGTTGTAGTAAGTTTAGAAAATCTAAAACTCTTGCACATTATCGGAGATGACCGGACACAGTACACGAGACTTGGCGTGCAAATTATTGAAAATGAGCTGAACGCCAATCCGCCAGAAAGTGCCAATCTTCAAAAAATTTTAGTCGGACTGTTTTATCTGTATTACACCGATTTATTTTTCAACAAAAATGAGTTTCACCGCCTGCACGAGCCCGTTCCGGGAGGGCTGGCGGATGACCTGGGCGAAGAAATTGGTTTTCCTAAAACTAACAACCTGCCGGCCGTTATTATGGCATTTTTTCAGCTAGTTTTCCATGGGAGCAAATCGGGAAACATGGCGGAATCGACGGACATTGCTTTCATGGCGCTGAAACTAGGGAGACCTATCATCGTGTACTCCGCCGGTTTCCACGGAAATTCGGAGGGGGTATTCTATTTTGGCGAAAAGGGCAGCTCATTCCTGCCACCTGTCGAAAACCTGCCACCAAATCCCATTTACATCTACCATAGCGGGTGCCATTTTCAAGCGTACGTGCACTCGCCCTAGCCCTCCGTTGCCGCTAGACCTTTCGCGATGGAACCGCCCTGGACCGAATGGGCCGTGACTTGCCGCTGGGCCTTCGGTAGGGAGAAGAGCGTCGCGCTGCCGCCGATGCAGCCGCCATCGCAGGCCATTACTTCGATTAGATTTCCCTCTTCGCAGGTACCTTCCGTGGCGTAGCGGCGCAGCTTTTTGATCGCCTCCTTCGTCAGCCCATTGACTATCACCGGCCTAATTTTTTCTCCTTCAGCTCCTAGAGCCGCTTGGACGGAGCGGGCCACCCCCGCAGACAGGGCGAATTCCCGCGCCTCCCGGGCGGTGGTGGGCTGGATGGGATCTCCCTCGCAGGCGGCCACGTCCACGGAACGGGCCCGAAAGAGAGCATCCACCTCTTCGAAGTTCAGCACGTGCGAGACGTCCGGATTCTGAAGCACTTCTCGATACTTGGCGAAGCAAGGACTTAGAAACACGAGGACGGCGTCGGGGTGTTCCCGGCGGGCCAGCCGGGCCGTGTAGAGAAGGGGCGTTCCGGCCTTTGAAACGTAGGGATTTATTTCCTGCAGGTGCTTCGCTCGGAATTCGTTATAGGCGGCGCAGCAGGAAGTTGTTAGGAACTGCTTTCCAGAAGCCAGGTGTTCTTGAAAATCCTCCGCTTCGGCCCGGATGGTTTCCTCCGCACCGCGAGCTACTTCGCAGCTGCCGGCAAATCCGGTTTTTTTTAGGGCCGCCGCCAGCCTGTGGGCCGGCTCCTGGCTCTGCCCCACCCAGGACGGCGCGTAGAGGGCGATCACCTCCCTGCCGGAAGCCATGGCACGCAGGACGTCCACCAGCTGACTCTTACCGACGATGGCGCCGAAGGGGCAGGCGACGGTGCAGCGGCCGCAAGAGATACAGCGGTCGAAGTCGATGCGGGCGTGGCCCCCTTCCCCTTTTCCAACGGCAGCGACCGGACACTGGGCCTCGCAGGGGACGGTGCTGTGGACGATCGCCCAGTAGGGGCAGGCCCGCAGGCACTGGTCACATTTTTTGCATTTTTGCGGATCGATGGTCGGCCGGCCGCTGGACAGAGTAATCGCGCCCAATCGGCAGCTGGCCAAGCAGTAGTGGGCTGTGCAATTGCGGCAAACGTCCGTTATGCGGTAGCTCTCCGGCGGGCAGCGGTCGCAGGTGCCGGCCAGTGCCGTGAGTGGATATTCTTCCTTTTTTTCGCGGACCAACGCCCTTTCCGCAAGAGCGCGGAGATCTCCCGTTTCCTCTTCTGCCGAAAAGCCCAGCGCCGCCACCGTGCGCTCCCGCAGCTCCCGCAGCAGCTGCCCGTCCGCCGGCCCGCCGCCGGCCAGCTCGGCGGCGAACGCAGCGGGGAGCTCCGAGACGGCCCCGGGGAAATCGGGCCCGTCAAAGGCACGCACGAGTCGAACCAAAATTTCTCGCCGCCGCCGCCGCAGCTCCGTTTCGCAGTCTCTCCTGTCCATAGCCCCGGGAGGATGCTACTTGTGGTAGCGGGAAAAAGCAAGACAACGCATCGACCCTATCGGATCCCTCATCGCGGGGCGGAGAGGAAGAATTGAAACCTTCGGCCGGACGGAGCGCTGCCGCACGTGGACCAATTCTCTATGTTCGGGCACGGTAATCTCTCGGCCATGCGGCCGTTCGCTGTCGAATGGGCGAAGTTCGACGGCCAAATAGCATTTTTTCGTCGCCCGGTCTACGCCTTCGCTTGGCATGTCCGCTACCAGATGATCCGAGTCCGCTTCGGCTTCACCATCCTCAGTATCACATTCTAGATCGTCTGGATCAATGTCACATTCTGAACCAGTGTCATGTTTAGAACTGCCGCCGGGCCACATTTCTGCGCCTATGGCAGTCTTAAATCTCTTCCAGAAAGTCGGTTCGTCCTCATTGGCCACGTTCAACGCTATGGCGCACTTCACAACGTCTAAAAGGACAAAAAATGGGGTATCTTCACTCGGGAACGCCAGACCGACTTCCGGTTCGTAGGGCTTTCCGCACAGCGAGAGAAAATCTTCGCCAAATGCGAGTTGGGCGCTTTCCGGGATGTCTAGGCCGTAGAATGCGGCACAGTCCATGCGCAGGGACGTGAAAATTTCTAGGGCCAGCTGAAATTCAAAAAAATCTTCGCTCTGCAGCAGGTCATAAAAAAAATAGCGGAAAGTGGGGCAGCTGGATTGAAACAGGTCAAAACGCTGTTGCGGACTAAGTAGGCGAAAAAAGACCCAGCGGATTGTCTGCAGCTGCTTTCTCGTCGCGGGGCATTCACCCGAAACGTGCTCTGCCGCACCGCTTTCGTACAGGGAAGCGATTTCCGCGAGCAGCGGCAACCAACCCTGGCTGGCCAATTCGATCAAAGGTTCGACCTTTTTCGTCGCCATTCCGAAACTGCAGAATAGCAAATGCTTAATTTCCTCCTTCAAGGCGGAGAATGTGTGCTTGCGGACAAAAAAATCGCCGGGCGGGAGAAGAAGAAAACTTTCCCAGGTGGGCAGATGCGCGGCCAACTGTCTGCGGAACTCCGCGCCGTAGCGCTCGGCACGGTCCGGATGTTTCCCAAAAAAGCTCAAAAATAGAGCACGGCAAAAATCATTCTTCGAAATTTCAATGGAAAACGCCGCAACTATCTCAACGAGAACGGCGCGCGCCTCTCTCAGCTGGAGCAGATTTGCGACGGGATCTACCATAGAAGCTTCCTGCATGGTAAGGGATAAAAATTTTGAATTTAGGCAGAACAGGATGTGTTTTTCGTAGAAGCCGACTGCCACATTTAAAATACTTAGAACTGCCAGACTTTTTATTTCTCCTATTTTCAGTTTGCCTTCTTTGTCGAAGAATTGGGAGCCGCTAAAGCCGGGATTGGGAGCCAATCTGCCATCTCCCCCAAAAAAGGGAATTGATTGAGAGGCGCCATTTTGCCATCTACTTACCAAAGAATCACTTTCCTCGTCATCGTCCGGAGAAGGCGTCTGCGGCCCACCGACCTGCGGCGGCAAGGTGACCTGAGGCAGAGCAACCGCCAGCGACAATCTAAGCTTGGACAGATCCCCCCAAGAGATGTCCTTCACAGTGATGCGGAAGACCATCGGCCCTGGTCTGATCGACGAAAAAAAGAAAAAATAGAGACTTCTCTCTCGCAGTAGAGGCGCCAGGAGCGCCCTCATTCCATCCGGCAACGCAGCAAGGAAATTTCCTAGAAGAATCACCTCCGAGCCGCCGGCCCTCATTTCTCCGGCGCCGCTCGCCGCCGGCAGCAACTCCGTCGGCGCATCCAATGGATCGGCGGCGGAAGACTGCGGATCTGGGGTACAGGCACAAAAAGGGGAAGAAGGTTCTTTCAATAAGCGAATAGTCATTCTGGGCGGGGGACCTAGCGCGCAGGGAGGAATTGATCAAGTCTTTTGTAGGCCTAAAAAATCGACACCCGGAAGTTTTTGGCGATTTTACGCGCCGATTCGTTCATAGGCTATTGAAGAATAGTGACAGCGCCCGGCGGGTGCTGCGAAAGGATCGAACGGGCCAGTTCTCGTCGGGGCCATGGATGTGGGAACTCGTCGGAACTACCCCGAGGAGAAGGGAATCCAGCCCGAGAATTTTCTTGAAATTACCCACCGCACCGATGGAACCGCCCTCCCGCAGGGCGAGGGGCGAACGGCCAAATTCCCTTTTCACTGAGTCTTCCAGCAGACCGAACAGGCGGCGGAATTCGGGCCCGACCGATGGGCCGCCGACGCCGTAGGCGGGGCCGTGGACCACGCACTGGACTTGGACGTCGCCGTAGGGCGGGCAGTTCTCCCGTGCAAAATTTTCCAGAGCGCTGCATAGAGCCTCCGCGCACTGGCCCGGGACCGTCCGAATGGAGAATTTCACGGAAGCCACCGCGGGAATGATGGTTTTTGACCCCTCCTCCGCGTACCCGCCCCAAATGCCGTTCCACTCCAGAGCGGGGAAGAACGCGTGGACAGCGTCCGGCGGGACGGAGGGGAAGATGTTCCGTAGGCACTTCACGCCGAGGGTGGTAGCCAAACTTTTTCCCTCTGCCGGAACGCGAAAGGCCGCCAGGTCCTCCCCGCCCGGAGCGGAAATGCCGTCGTAGAAGTGCGGAATTGCGACGGAGCCGTCCTCCCGGTGAAATTTACTGCAGAGACGGACCAGCTCCTGGACGGCGTTAGGGACGCAGCCGCCGTAGCCGGAATGGATATCGGCGGGGGCCGTCCGGAGGGTCATTTCTCCCGCAATGAGTCCCCGCAGGCCGACCGTCAGGGCGGGCGTCTCCGCGTCCGGGCAGCCGCAGTCCACGGAAAGCACGGCCCGGCGGTTGGCCAGCCGGTCCCGCCACGCCAGAAGAAAATCTTCAAAGTTCGGGCTGCCCACTTCCTCGCCGCCCTCCAAAATGACAGTCAGCTGCAGATTGTCCCAATTTTGAATGTCCCCAATGGCCGCCAGCATGGCAACGATGGGGCCCTTGTCGTCGGCTACCCCGCGGCCGTAGAGCAGGCCGTTCCGCTCGGTCAGCTGGAAAGGTTCCGAATGCCAGCAGTCCCGGGGATCCTCCGGCTGCACGTCGTAGTGGCCATACAGTACTAGAGAGTTCGCAGCCCCCTCCCGCCCGCGGCTGGCGCACACGGTCGGGCCATTCCAGAACCAGCTCCCCTGCGTGGCTTCAAATCCCATGGCGGAAAGGGTTTTCACTAGAAAATCTGCCGCACGGGCGAGAGTCGGCCCGGCGCCGGGGTCGGAGGACACGGTCCGCATCGCGACCAACTTTTTGAGTAGCTGCATCGGCAGGTCCATGGGAGAGCACTATCTGGCTGAAGTGCCCTGTAAATGGGGAAAAGCGGAAGGTGCGGCCGGGAAGACGGATCAATTTTTAAGGGTCGGGAGAAACTGAGCCTCGGTTTCTTCGGCCGCCGCCAGAAGTTCTTCCAGAGGAAGCGATTCCCATTCCGCCAGCGGGCGGGCGGAGGAGAGGGAAAAGGGGCCGGAGTGGGTCCGGCGGAGGGCATGCAGGTGGGCGGGGCAGGCCAGCGCCTCGCCCAAATCTCGGGCCAAACTCCGCACGTAGGTGCCCTTCGAGCAGCGGACAGTAAAGGAAAGGAGCGGCGCCGACCAGCGGACATTTTCAATGGCGTGTACGGTAATCGGCTCCGGCTCGCCCGGCGCGGCCATGCCGCGCCGGGCGAGCCGGTACGCGGCAACGCCGCGGATTTTTTTCGCACAGAAGGCCGGTGGGCGCTGCAGCCGTTTCCCTAGGAACGAGCGGAGGGCCCCTTCGACCTGACCCTCCGCCAGCCACGGGAAATGGCCGTAGCCGGTGGGACGGCCTTCCCCATCGTCCCCCGCCGTGGAAAAGCCGAAGCGCACCGTTGTTCCGTAAGTTTTGTCTCCGCCCGCGACGGCGCCGGACAGTTTCGTCGCGGAGCCGAGCAGGAGGACGAGCAGTCCGGTCGCCAGCGGGTCCAGCGTACCGCCGTGTCCCACCCGCACATCGGGCAGGCGCCGCCGCAGGCGGCCCACGGCGCCGGCGGAGGAGAGCCCCAGCGGCTTATCAACTAGTAGAATTCCCCCCATCGGCCAGCTCCTGACTCCTCCGCCTCCTTCGCCAAAAATGACGGAAGAGGCCATAGAAAAGGTAGCTGGGAAAAACGATGGAGACGGAATATAGGGAGAAGAAAAAGGGCAGGGCACAGAGGACGACGGCCCCGAGGAACGTGAGAAAGCCAGTCCGCAGGGACCAGTTGATGTGTTTGAAGACCGGGAACTGTATGGTGCTCACCATGAGAAAGGCAACCAGCAGCATGAGGGGCAGAAGAAGAGCGGCGAGAGTGGGAGACACCTCCGCCCGAATGAGAATTACGGCCACGGCCAGGATGACGCCCGCGGCGGCGGGCACGGGCAGGCCGATGGAGTCGCGGATTCCGGCATGTTTTTCGTTTTTGGGCAGCAGCGGGCTAGTGAGAACGTTGAAGCGGGCGAGGCGGGCGGCGCAGCAGATCAAATAGATGAACCCGACGAGCCAGCCCACCTTCAAAAATAGGGAATCCAGGTAGTCGGGGTAATTGCCCGGCGAGGGAGAGAGGATGAGAAAAAATACCAGCAGGGCCGGAGCCATGCCGAAGGAGACCAGGTCCGCGAGGGAATCGAACTCGGCGCCGAACAGGGAGGTGCGACCGCCGGAGCGGGCCAGCCGGCCGTCAATGACATCGAATATGGCCGCGAGAACGATGAGCCAGACGCCCTGATTGTAGTAGCCGATGGGACCGTAGCCCACCATGGAGCCGTACTTCGCCTGGACGAAGCGCAGGATGGCGAGAAAGCCAAAAAAAAGATTCCCGGCGGTGAATAGATTCGGCAGAAAATAGATGCGACATGCGTCGGCCGTATCCCGGTAGAAGTGCTCTCCACCCATGGTTCCATGGTACAGGCAACCGGCCCGGCGGGACTTGTCAAAAAAAAAGACTCTCGGCCCTCCCCTCCGCGCCGCCTGCCAATTTTTCAACTTCGCTAGCACCTTTGGAGGCGGAACTGGCGCCGGCCCTAGCGCCAGTCCCCTAGAGGGCAACGGCGGGGCGATTTTCCGCAATTTTCCATCCGAATCTCACGGCACAAATCGATCCGACCTTGGCCGAGCTCCCGCAGGAAAGTGCTGGAAGCTTTTCTTCAATTTCCGCTAACTGCGGAGAGCAGCTCAGGTCCGGTGGAGCAGCTCCGCCAGGGCGCCAGCGACGGCCAATCCCACCGCTTCGGGCGGTTGGGATGCGTCAACGATGGAAATGCGGCGGGGATTTTCCCGGGCGATGTGTAGATAAGCGGCTCGGACTTTTTCAAAAAACGCCAGCGACTCCTCCTCGAAGCGGTCCGTCGGTCCGCCGCGGGCGATTCGAATGCGGCGAAAACCCTCCTCGGGCGGAAGATCTAGCAAAATGGTCCGTTCGGGGACGCAGTCCGCGGAGGCAAAGCGGTCCAGTTCTCGCACGGCTTCGAGGGGCAGGTTCCGGGCGCCCCACTGGTAGGCGGCGGTAGAGTCGGAGTAGCGATCGCAAAGGACGATAGATCCAAATTCGATGGCCGGCAGGATGCGCTCGCGGACCAGCTGGGCCCGACTGGCGAGGAAAAGCAGCAATTCCGCCTCCGCACAAATTTGCGTCCCCTTCTTTTTCAGCAGCGAGCGAAGTCCTTCCCCCAGTTCCGTACTGCCCGGCTCCCGGACGGAAAGCACCTCTCGGCCGGCCGCCCGCAGCCGCTCCGCCAAAAGCTCCATCTGCGTAGATTTCCCCGCACCTTCGATGCCCTCGAAGGTGACTAGCGCACCGCGGCCCATGCCGTCCATCGGCTAGTGAAAAATTTCCCCCCATCTAGCTTTTTCGCAAACAACCTTTCCGGAGTTTCCAGAGAAAAATTTCGACCCGACGGACGGAAAATGTTGACCGGCGGATCCCGGCCCCCAGCTTGGGCCGCGAGAGGGGGTGAAGAGTTTATGCCAACCATCGAAGTGAAGCTGCGCAAGGGAGAGAGCGTCGATAAGGCGCTGCGGAGACTAAAGAAGCGGCTCGATCGGGAGGGAGTTCTGCAGGACGCGAAGGCGCGCCGCAGCTACGAAAAGCCCTCCGTGCGCCGGCGGCGGAAGGAAAAGATGTCCCGCTTTTCCAATTTTTTGCGCAATAAGCGAGAGAAGGAGTAGGGCGACGGGCGGTTCCGTTCCGGGTGGAAATTTCATCCCGGGCGGTGTCCGGCGCCGATGAAATTTTGCCTTGCAGTTGCTGCTTCCAGCGGCAACAAAGCTCGACAGTTCGGTTGCCGAAGTCCCGGGTTCGGTCGGGGCCGGCGCCGCCGTGCGCCAGCCAATTTTCTAGGGTGGCGCGTTTATTTTAATTTTTTACAGCGGGAATCGGAATAATGGGAAAAGGATCGCCGGAAAAGGGGCAGGAAACGGAGGATGGCAAGCTACTTACCGGCAGCGAAGGGCCAGCTGAGAACTACAACTTTGACGAGCTCATGGAGCTCTACGACGGCGACTTTCGCAATCTCGATCGACTAAAACTTTCCCGCACATCTCCCTACGAATTAGGCGACGTGCTTCTGCGGCTGAGCCCGGAAGATCAGGTGAATTTCCTCAAAAAACTTTCCGACAGCGTCATCGGCGAGATTCTGCCCACCCTGGCGTCGGAAGATTCGGCGGAAGTGCTGACCCAACTGAAAGACATGCGGGCCCTCCGAATTTTGTCCCTCCTTGAGCCGGACGACGTCACCTACGTGATCCGTAGCCTGTCCGAGGAGGACCAGGACCGGCTTCTGGGCAAGTTGCCCGTGGAGTCGGCGGAGACCATCTACAACCTGCTCTCCTACGACCGGGACACGGCCGGCGGGCTGATGACTCCCAACGTCGGTCTGGCGCAGTCGGACTGGACCGTTGACGAGGTTTTTCAAAAATTGCGGTCCGGGGAGGAGGAAAGGGAAAACCTGGATGTCATCTACGCCGTCGATCGGAATAGCTGCCTCATGGGAAGCGTTACCCTGCACCGGCTAATCCGGTCCCGCGGGGAGCAGCGCATCGGCCAAATTTTGGACGACGATCGGCACCTGGCCTGCCACGCCGACGACCCCGCCTCCCTCGTGGCACAGGTAATGGTGGAGTCCGGCCGCCAGAGTATTCCCATAGTGGACCACCTGGGCCGCATTCTCGGCATCGTAACGCACGACGACGTCATCGACATCCTGAACGACAACGCCACCCGTGACATTCAGGTGCTCCACGGCGCTGGCGCGGAGGAAAATATCCACGATCCCGTCCCGTACAGCGTGGCCAAACGAAATCCGTGGCTCATCTTCAACCTGTTCACGGCCGCCCTCGGTGCTCTAGTAGTTTCCTTTTTCCAGCCGCAAATTGAACAGCTCACCCTCTTAGCCGTTTTCATGACGCTCGTCACTAGCCTGGGAGGAAATTCTGGCGGCCAGACCCTAGCCGTCGCCATCCGCAGTCTGGCCCTGGGCGAATGGCGCCGGGGGGATACGGGTGGAATCTGCGTCCGAGAAACGCTCAAGGGCCTCAGCAATGGCATAATCATTGGACTTGTGGCCGCCTTCGCCGGCGCTTTTTTTACTCACAGCGCGCGAGTGGGACTTGCCCTCTTCCTCGCCATGGTGATTAATCTGTCCCTCTGCGGCCTCGCGGGAGCGCTCATTCCCTTCTGCCTGCAGAAATTAAAATTCGACCCGGCCCAGAGCGCCTACGTTGTCCTAACTATGATCACCGACACTGCCGGCATGTACATTTTTCTCCGCATCGGCTCTTGGCTGCTACTATAGAATCGTGCCTTACGTGGAGTACCCATTGGCGGCCTCTGCTGTCCCTGCGGCTAGAACGAAAAATCTAGATCGGCGCGAGAAATTTTGCTACACTAGTCCAAGTGTGAACCTGTCCGTCCGCGACTACGTTGCCCTATCAAGGTCCCGTGCTTTATTTGGCGGAGTGGGAGACATAGCGGCACAAACCGACGAAACGTCCCAATGTTCATCGGATTGCACTAAAACAGAAATCCTTACTGAAATTAGAACCGACAAGAGCCAACGGATCGACAAGCGCTTTATTAGGCTATACGTCAAAAGTAAATATTCCCACTTTATCGGTCTGCGCGTTTGGCTATACGGCTTGGGGCTATGGAAGGAGGAACTTAGGAGTGGCCTAGCGGAAATTTACGAAAAAGCTAGAAATGAATTTACATACAAGCCCGGTGTAACTGTCGTTACGCAAGACGACCTCAACTATATGAAGAGTAAATTTCCGACTAAAGTACTATCGGATATTCTTGTTCTAAAACGCAAGAACGAATGGAACTTCAAGGCTAATCTCGTCGAAGTAAAGGAGCACGATGGCAGTCCAGTGCTCACGGAAGAGGATATTTCCATCATGGATGGGATCTTCAATGCACTCAAAAGCGACAGGGACGGCGCGCTAAATTGCGGCTTTGACGTTCCTCAAAAGGACCTCTCCATTAACGGTTTTGCCGCACTAAATCTTCTAATAAAATTACTAGGCGCGAAAGTGGAGATTGCGAACTTAGAGGTAGTGGAGGACGGACTACACTTTACTTTTAAGGAATCTAGGAAATCCGGCGGCGAAACTTCGAGCTTGATTTCCAAGGTGAGTCATTTGACCGTGAGCTCTGACTCCGATGAAAAATCGCACTGGGTGGGGCCATCATTTTTGCAATTTTCACTCAACAACAGGGAAAGTGCCAGGGAAACTCTCCAGACATTTACGTCCGAAATGAGAGGGTCCCTTAAGTTGGAAGATGGTGAAATTGAGCACTTCAGAAGCTTCTTCAATGCCGTTGCGAAAACTAGAACTTTCCCGCGGCGCTACGGCAAATTCCCACTTTCCCTAAGAGAATTTGCACTACTTCCCCTAGTAGGGGGAAAATTCAATTTAATAGTTTGCAACGTAGAATACGGGCCTAACAATAGTAGAATTGTCACACTAAATAGACGTTACCGCAACTAGCAACCCATCGATCTATGGCTGACTTTTTGCGGCCGGAGAAAATTGTTGCATTTGCGAGGACTTTATGCTCCGTTTAGCGTCGTGGGTTCTTTAGCTATTGCTGATGCGCAAAATACCGCGGCGCAGGATGTCGCGAGCTACCGCACAGCGTGCATCGTGACAGGGATCCTACTGGCCGTCATTGTCGTGACGGAATTTCTGCTGGCCCTGTTCACCTTTGGCGTCGGGCTGATCCCGCAGAGTGGAATCGTCTTCGGCCTTTTGGCCGGTGGAGGAGTCGGAATTCTCGCTTCCGGCAGTGCGTTAGCCAGTAGTTATCACTTACTTAGAAAAGAAGAGGGAAAAGCGCTAGCGGCGGGAAGTGGCGACCCCGTGCCGCCTCTCCCGACTCCGTCCGACGGCACCGGCCCTCCAAAATCCCCTCAAAATTCAACCGAAGGCAGCTCCGCTCCGCCGCCCGCAAAGAAACTGGCACAGACACCCATGGATACCGCAGCGCCGAATGCGAATGGCACTTCCGAAGAAAAGGCCGCCTACCGCTACCGACAGTTGGCAAAAAAATTCATGGAGGAGACATTCGACGGCGCGCCGAACGGTCAGAAGTGCACCCTAAAATTTCCCTGCGGAGATGGATCCAAGCAGGAAGTTAAACTATTCTTCTCAATAGATAAAAACTCCGTCCGACAGCCGACGGAGGCGCTGGTCAATGCCGCTAATTCTCAAATGACCGGGCCCGGCGGCGGAATTAATGGGGCAATTTGGAATCTCTATGGGGGTGAGGATGGCTGGCAGAAGACCGTAAATTTTCCATCCGGGAAAACACTCACTGAGGGAGAAGTCCTTGTCCATCCAGGCCCGACCTTACTCGACGACAGCGGCGTTCGCTCCAATGAGCCGGCCTATGTGATGCAGGCCCTTGGCCCACATGGTCCACACGACGGCGCCAAAGCAAAGTTGCTGGGCAACTGCTACGAGGGAAGCGTAAGAGAAATGTTCCGACTGGAAATTTCTTCCCTCACGTTCTGCAACGTTTCAACGGCCATTTTCGGATATCCGAAGGATAGTGCCGCAGAAATAGCGGTAAAGACGACGGTAGAAGCCCTAAAAAATGAAATAGGCAAGCGGGCGACGGCCAGTGCGGAACCCATCCACATTTGGTTTGCCCAATTCGACGATCAGTCGGTGAATTTTTACCGGAAGGAATTCGTTAAAATTCAGCCCACCCCATGAGGATGGCGCCAGCCCTACGGCGGAAAATTACGCGATTGGGCCAGGCCAGAAAAGTCTAAAAAACTGTTGCCCGGAAACCCCATTCGGCTAGGCGGGGGCTGTGAGTGCAGGCGATTTCCGCAGAGAATTTTTAGAATTTTTCCAAGAAAAGGGGCACCGCGTCGTGCCGTCGGCGTCGCTCATGCCCTCCGCACCGAACCTTCTCTTCACGAACGCCGGCATGAACCCCTTCGTCCCCTATTTCCTCGGACAGCGGCGGAGTCCGGACGGCCGCGTGGCGGATTCGCAGAAGTGCATACGGGCCGGCGGGAAGCACAACGACTTGGAGGACGTGGGCTACGACTGCTACCACCACACTTTTTTCGAGATGCTGGGCAACTGGTCCTTCGGTGACTACTTCAAAGAGGATGCCATCCGCTGGGCCTGGGAGCTGCTGGTGGAGCGCTGGCGATTTCCAAAGGAGCGGCTCACGGCGACGGTCTATCGGCCCCTCCCGGGCGAGCCGGCATCCTACGACAGCGAGTCCCACGCCATTTGGTCCCAACTGTTTCGCGAAGAGGGCCTGGACCCGGCGAAGCAC
>JAITDG010000056.1 GCA_031282685.1 Puniceicoccales bacterium
ATTACTGCCGGTAGGCAGTACATGTGTATGGTTCTTTTCGATGGAGGTGGATATTGAGTGAAGCAGTTGTTTGAATTGGGAGCAATTGCTGAAGAAAATCCTCTATCGTCGTCTATTACTACAATATTTCCGTTTTCATTAACTATGACATTGTCAGCGTGACCGTCCGGATTTCCGTGAATCCAGTGAATAAGTTGGATATAATTTGACTGCTGGCGAAAACGTGGCATTCCCAAGAGGCCACTAGAGAATGATGCCGCACGGAGGAGTGTCTTCCCTCGAACGGCGGTCATTGCCATACCAATGGTTCCCTGGACGAATGCTTCCCTTGCCTGTGCATGGACGCGCCTGCCGTCATTGCCAAATAGGTCCGCAATCACATTCGCAGCGGAATGGACAATCGCGCGAGCATTTTTCTCTTCGAGGTAATCTTTAGTTACTTCTCCGGCGTTATTTTTCTTAAAAGCAAAACTTACTCCCTGCGAACTAATACATTGTACTTCATTGTTGGCGCCTTTTCCGAGACGGGACATCGTAACTTCGTCCCCCAAAAACACGAGTCCCGAGGCGAGGGCTCCCGAAAAATTTGCCAGTAGCGCATAGCATGCGCTGCATTGTGTAGCGGCATCAGCGCTACTATTGAACATCATCCGGAAGAGGGCCGCGCAGGACAAAAATTGCGTTACAGTTGCAGTTCTATAGTTTTTTAAAATTTCGAATGCCGTCGGTACCAGAAATTCCAATCCCGGATTCCGCTCGACATAGATTCCTTTGTCTTTAGTAGCGCCGAGGCGACCAATAAGATCCGCGATGGTCTTATCTACTATCGAACTAGAATCCACTGCGGAGTTATTTTATCATAAAATACTGAAATATAAATTCGCTATTTACAGTAGCGCACGTAACGGCCAGCGGCTCAGATTCTAAGATCTAGCAGAATCGGTCCATGGTCGGAGCCGCCCGTCTCCGTCAAAATTTCGCAGCGGGCGGCGGAGCCCGCGAGTTCGGGCGAGGCGAGGAAGTAGTCGATGCGCCAGCCCACGTTCCGCTTGCGGGCACCGGCGCGGTAGGACCACCAGCTGTAGGCGCCGGCTTGCCGGGGGTGGAGCGATCGAAAGACGTCCACGAAGCCGGCCGACAGGTAGGCGCCGAAGCCGGCCCGCTCTTCATCTGTAAATCCCGCGTGGCCGCGGTTCTCGTCGGGCCGGGCCAAATCGATGGGTTCGTGGGCGACGTTGAAATCTCCACAGGCCAGAACGAATTTTTCACTGCCGAGTTCCCGCAGCAGGGCTAGAAAGGTCGGATCCCAGCGGTCCCGGCGGAGCGGCAGTCGACTCAAGTCCGCCCGCGCGTTGGGGACGTAGACGTTCAGCAGAAAAAGGGCGCCAAAATCTAGCAGCTGAACCCGACCTTCCCGGGGCTCTAGCAGCCCGTCAGGCGCCGTCCCGCAGTCATAGCTGCGTGGGGGAATTTTACTCAGAACCGCCGTGCCCGAATAGCCGGGCCGGCCGGCGCAGTGCAAGTAGCGGTAGGGGAACGGACCCAAGTCGGGCAGCGCCGTTTGGGGGCCGATTTTTGTCTCCTGGAGGCAGAAAACGTCCGGATCGTAGGATTCCAGAAAGTCGTAGTAGCTTTTTTGCAGAACAGACCTCAGGCCGTTGACGTTCCAGGAAACTATTCGCATGGCGGTGCAGGGAAGTTTCTCCGTCGGCCGGCGGGCCGCAAGACGGAATGGATTCGGAAGGCGAAGCGCGATTTTGCCGTTGAAAGGACGGCGACATGGCCATAGGTCTCTTTCGAATGCGGGCTTTTCTTCTGGCTCTGCTGGCGTCCCTTCCGGACCACATGGCGGGACACCTTGACTGGGGTGCCTTTACCACCTATGGCAGCTTTGAAGATTTGCGACGGGAGCAGGAGAGGGAAGTGCTGGAGGAACGGCTAGGGGGACAGACGGCGGTTAGGCGATTCCGTAGGAAGGGCTTCGTTGCCGTTGCCATCGACGGCGGCGCCGGATCGGGAAAAACCTCTACGGCCCGGGCTCTCGCCGAGCGCTGCGGCTACATGTCCGTTTCTACGGGCGAGCACTACCGGGCCCTTACGGCTCTCTTTCTGCGGGAGGGCATTCCCGCAGACGATGGACTGGCTCTGCGGGAGCGGCTCCGCACGGTGCGGCCCTCGACGGTCCTCTGCGGCAGTCGTGCCCAGATCGCCTTAAACGGGAGGACATTTTCGGAAAGTGAATTGCGCAGTCCGCCGGTCACCGCCGCCGTGCCCGCTTACGCCGCCGTTCCGGCCCTGCGCCGTTTTCTGCACGACTACGAGCGACAGCTGCCCGCGGCCGCCGAGGCGGCCGGGTTCAAGGGAGTTGTGCTGGAAGGAAGGGACATCGCATCGACGGTATTGCCAAATGCGGATCTGCGGGTACATTTGGAAGTCAATTTGGCGGAACGGAGGCAAAGGCGGGCACGGGAGGGGCTGGTGGACGACGTGGCCGGCCGGGACCGGCAAGATCAGAAACAGATGGAGCCGCCGGCAGGCGTTTGGCACCTGAACGGGACAGATCTGTCTTTGGAGGAGGTTGTTGAACTGCTTTGCAGGCGACTGCGGGAAATGGAGGGGCCGTGAGCGCCGTGCCGGGTCCGCCCTACGCGCTGGGCGTGTGGTTCTGCCGCACGATCCTGCGAGAATTTTTTTCGCTGACCGCCTCCGGCGAGGAGTGGGTGCCGCCGGAGGGCCCCTGCATCATTGCCTCCAACCATGCCAGCTTTTTGGATCCGCCGGCCGTCGCCTCCGCCAGCGGCCGGGACGTCTACTCATTCGCTCGCAAATCACTCACCAGGAGCAAAGTTGGCAGTTGGCTGTTCCGCTCCCTGCGCACAGTTCCCGTAGACCGGGATCGGGGCAATGACCTGCATTCCATCCGGGTGGTGCTACGGAGGCTCCGGGAAGGCCATGCCATTTTGCTGTTTCCGGAAGGCATTCGGTCACCGGACGGATCCATCGGCACGGCGCAGCGGGGAGTGGGGCTGCTGGCCGCCATGGCCCAAGTGCCGCTAGTTCCAGCCCGAATTTTCGGTTCCTTTGACGCCTGGGGGCGCGGTACCGGCCGCCCTAAATTTTTTTCCCCCCTGCACGTCGGCTTTGGACCGGCCCTGGCGCCGTCGGACTATGACCCGGGGCCTGCGGACAGGGATCGGCACCGGAAGATCGCCGACCTCCTCATGGCCCGCATTTCGGCCATTAGCTTTACGCCGGAAGTTTTTAAGCGAATAGCCCGCTGAAGTTTGCTGCCCTGCAAAAATAGTATTTGCATTTTCAGGATTTCACCAGATAAAGTAGATGCATGGATGGGGCTGTAGCTGCGGGATTGGCGCCGTTAGTAAGTGATACTGCCCTCACCGAGCCCTATGAGAACCAGGTAAGTGGATTTGTGCTCCTTGCCGACGTGCTATTAGGTAGTAGGCCGTTTTCGTCAAATTCATTAGTTAACGAACAACTCCGAAAGGAATTGGGCGAAGAGAACGTAGAAAAGGCTCGGAAATTTGTCACCTACGGCTACCCGACGATTGCGGCCCTGCTGGCAACCGCGCTAGCCCCGCTACTTCTTGCTGCCGGTATAATTATTGCGATTGTGCAGACGGGGCGCTGTCTAATGCCTGCCAATAGGGCAAGGGCGAAAGGTTTTCTCAAGCAGCAAATCGGCAATGTGCTGGCGTCCCCATTTGTGATTTGGTTCGCCATGGTCGTGGGAATTTTTGATCCACTGCGATCGGCAAGAATTGTCGCAATACATGGCCCATTTGTTTGTGCCGACGTGGATAAGATTCTTTCAATTCCCGCGCTCAAAAATGCGGCGAGGGCGGCCATGGTTGCCCGGGAACTTATGCGCACCGCTCTGGGTGGCCATTCCGATGATCCAAATTTCACGGCCGAGCAAAATGTGTTTTTAGATAAGTACATGCCACTTTTGGCGAGATATGGCTCGGGAAGTTCCCTGAAAAAAATAGTTCCGGAGCTGCTGCAAGCCATTGGCCTTCCAGAGGAGGTTTTGGCGACTCTTCTCCCGGGCTACGGAAAGGAAACGACGGAGGGCTCCGCTCCCGATCTGCAGAAAATCCTTTTTTCACCGATCACGGACTCTGGCGCCCAGGATCCCCTTTGGCAAAAAATTATGGCGTTGGAGCCGAATTTGAGTCCTGCGGAATTTGCTTTGCGTTGTACCAAAGATCAGTCTCTCAGCGCCCGAGTCGGGGAATTACTGATCTCGCAGATGGGATTGGCACTTAAAAATTTGGAACGGGACGATCCCTCATTCGCCGAACTAGGGGACGTTTTCCAGGGCATCATTGCTGAAATCAATGGGAATAGGTCTTTTGCAGCTGGGGCCGTCAAAGGGATTTTTAGCCTAATCGCTAAACTTCTATCGGAAATGCTGAATCCGCGCATTGAGGAAGTCAAAAGTGAGCTAGTTAATGAACTGATAAATTATTCCACTATTAAGACGGAAGATGGTGATTTGATAATCACACCTTCTCTCAATAGTGGGGACTCAATTGCCGTTGTGGAAGCTCTCTTTGCGCCGGAAGAAAGTTCCCGGCGTGCCGCCCAATTATTTTCCGAGATATCCTTCAAGAAAGTCGCCGAGCGTTTTTCGAGCCCCACGCGCATAAGATCTATTGCTGAGAAGACGCAGAGAAGTCTACTTAAGCAATTTAACGTTTCCCAATTGCGCGCGGGGCAGAGTGCAGCAAATGCTCTCATCGAGAAGTTTGATTCCGGTACCAGTCTCTTCTTTCATCCGATAGATCGGGAGCGGATCCGCTCCTGTCTCTGCTTGGATCGTTTTCCAAATGACGAATGTGGAGTTGATCATCTAAAAGAAGAAATTGACGATGTACTTGCCGATCTCGAAAAAGAGATTAATGGATCGAAATCTGCACCCTCGCCAGAGGATAGTGCTAAAATAAAAAAAATGAAAAAGCTGGTATCTGCATTTGATCGTGCGAAGGAGATGATATCTAGATTTAGATCGGCGAAAAATGTTCTCGTTGCAATCGAAAAAGATGCTAAGACTAAAATAGCAGAGAAAGTGATGCCGGAGTGCGAAACTATTTTTCAAAGCAAGGCAGCCTGCTTCATGAGGGGGCTTGTGGACTGTTTGCGAATCGGGCGGCCGGTTGCGCCTACCCAGGCCTGAGTAAAGTAGTTCCCCGTTTTCCCTTGCCTAGGGCCAAGGCAGCCCCTAGTCGTTGTGTCCATGGCCGTGGCGTCCCTATCTACCTTTGCTGCAGCAGGGCTTATCGAGTGGAGTGCGCTGACGGCAAGTTCCCTGCGAGCGGATCTTCTATCCGGCATGGAGCAGGCGCAGAGCAATATATCAAAAATTACCGCCATCCCGCTCCCCAATGTGTCCTTTGAAAATTGCATCGAAGAGTTGGAGAGGGCTGCGGAACCGCTCAATGGCCCCGCGTGTCGGCTAGAACACCTGGTTGCCCACATGGGCGGTGGAGAGATCCGGTCCCTCCACGGGGAAATGGTCGGGCCCATCGCGGAATTCTACGGCTCCATTCCTTTGAATGAGGATCTGTGGGCACGAGTCCGGGTAGTGCGGGATTCGCAGGCGGCAAAATCACTGACCGGCATTCGAAGGCGACTCCTGGAGGAGACAGTGCGGGATTTTCTGGACGGCGGCGCGGAACTGCCGCGGGAAAGGAAGGCGCAGCTCCTGGAAATTCGCAAGCAGCTGGCGCAAAAGACGCAAAAATTTATGGAGCACCTGCAGGACGCCATGGACGGCTGGGAGCTCTACGTGGAAGATCCGGCCGAATTGGAGGGACTGCCCGAGTCCATTCTGCCGATTCTGCGGGCGGATGCGGAGCGGAAGGGGCGGCCAAATGCCTATCGACTTACATTGCAGGAGCCTGTCTATTGCCCCGCCCTCCGCTACCTGCGCTCCGACTCCCTTCGCCGGACTCTCTGGGCCGCCAATGATGCCATTTGCAGCGGCGGCGCCGACGATAATGGCCCGCTCATCGGAGAAATCCTTGCCCTCCGAAAGGAGGAGGCGGAGATTTTGGGATTTTCCAACTTTTCCGACTATGTCCTTTCCCGTCGCATGGCCGGGTCCGGCGCTCGCGCGCTGCAATTCACTGAGAACATGCACGGCCGCTTCCGGGAACCGTTTCGCAGAGAATTCGCTCAGTTGCAGGAATTTAAAAAGAAAAAAGCTGGAACAGCGGCCGGCCCACTGGAACCCTGGCAGGTCTCCTACTGGTCTGAAGAACAATGTCGGGAGTTGTACAACTTTGACGACGAAGAACTGCGCCCCTATTTGCAGCTGTCGGACGTGCTGGCCGGGCTCTTTGGCCTAGCGGAACGCCTCTATGGGCTGCGGATTGTCGAGCGGCCCACCCGCGCGGGCTCGCCGGCGAATGGAAAGAGCGCCGTCTCCGTGTGGCATAGGGACGTGCGCTACTTTGAGGTTCTAGAGAGCGATGGCACTCCGATCGGCAGCTTCTACGCGGACCTGTTCCCGAGGGAGGGCAAGCGGCCCGGCGCCTGGGAAAACGAGCTGGTTCCGGGCTGCCGAGACGCGGACGGCCACTGGCAGCGACCGGTGGGCACGATATCCGCAAACCTAACACCGCCAACCGATTCTCAGCCTTCGCGCCTCACACACCGGGAGGTGGAGACGCTCTTCCACGAATTCGGCCACCTGCTCCACAGCCTATTCGGACGCGTGGACTACGCCTCCCTGAACGGGACTAAGGTGGCCTGGGACTTCGTCGAGCTCCCTTCCCAAGTCATGGAGAATTGGACCTGGGAATACGACTGCCTCCGCACCTTCGCCCGGAATCGGAGCGAAGGAAACCGCGTTCTCCCCGAAGAACTTTTTCGACGCCTGCGAGCGACGCGCAACTACCTGGTCGCCATACGCACCATGCGACAACTTTCCCTCCAAAAAATGGATTTGGACCTGCACATGTTTTACAACGGCAGTCCGTTAGATGATTTTATCGGCCGTTCCATCGCCGACTACGTCCCCCACTATCCCACGGAGCCGCGGCCAATAGTTCGCCGCTTCGTTCACTTGTTTGGCGATCCGGTCGGCTACGGCTCCGCCTACTATTCCTATATGTGGGCGGAAGTTCTCGATGCGGATGCCTTCGAAAGATTCCTCGATGAGGGGCTCTTCAGCCGGTCGGTGGCTAAGGATTTTCGTACGAAAATCTTAGAACGTGGTTCCGGAGAGCCGGCGGAGCAACTATACCGCAATTTCCGAGGCCGCGATGCGGACCCGGCCGCCCTGCTGCGCCGCAGTGGGCTTCTGCCATCCGGCCACCGCTAGGTTGAAAGTAGAACGGCCGCCGCTCTTTCGCAATTTTTCTTTGGAATTGGCGGCCATTTTTTTGCCGCGTGAAATGCGCTCCAAGCCGCATGGCAAGCGGGAAAAGGCCGCCCATTCGCCAGCGAGAAATGTCCCGGAGCAGCGATGGAGTTGTAAAATTAACATTGACAATCATTTAGCAATCCCTATGGCGCCCATCGCTATGAACATTAGTACCTATAACAGTAATGATACATTACAATTGGATAACGAGTATCAGAATTGGGAAATGAATGAATCCGTCTCTAGTTCGACGATTCTGGTAGTCACCGCCCTAACTTTTGGAGTGGCTGCCATTGCTATGGGAGTGCTTTTAGTAGTTGGCATTCTACCTTTTATAGTAGCAATTCCCGCCGCTGCCGCACTCGCTCTAGCGTGCGTAACTTCTGGAACATTTGGCGCATTTCTGGACAGTGACCAGGAAAATGAAGAAACTCCAAATGCGGAAGAAGAAGTGCCGGAAGAAAAGAATGAATGGACCGAAGTCGAGGGCGAAGAGCCGGGCGAGTGGTTCGTGATCGAGGACGGAGAGCCGGATGAACCGGAGTCAACCTCGAAAAAAGCGGAAAAATCGGCGATAGAAATCTTGAATTCCGATCTTACAAATAAAGATCCGCTTGATGATGTTTTGATTGATGGAGGTGACATGAAAGGGACTAAAAGCATCATGCTAATTCCCAGTCACATTCGAAGGCTTACCAAGGACCAGAGGGATAGTATTGAAACGATTACATTCAGAGGTAATGTCGGAGACCACTATCACTTCATGGCCGAGGGAGGAGTCGCAATAGTGCTGACGAAACTAAACAGTCTTAAAAAATTACATAATCTTAAAACTGTTAATGTAAGAAACGAGGACGAGTTGGCAGATCTGAGCGATAGGCTAGTCCGGTTGAGGCACTGTCTTAATCCCATTACGGTGAAAATCCTCGACTAAACTCACAGCGCCGATCGGTGGGGCTGTGGCCGTGCCGACCGGATGATCGCAGTTGCGTGTCCGGCGCGATGCTCTCCGACCTTTTTCGAGATCGGAGAGCATAAATTTTTGTCCCGCCTCCCTAAAAAAGTATAGGGGGGAAAATAGTTCCCGTTCGCAAAGAAATTTGTCCATCGGACGCTTGACTCCGTTCGGTCGGCTGGCAGAAGTGGTTCGTCTGCGAGTGTAGCTCAGTTGGTAGAGCGCCACCTTGCCAAGGTGGATGCCGAGGGTTCGAGTCCCTTCGCTCGCACCATTCCCAGTCCGTGGCGAATGGGCAACTTTCCCGTATCGGGCGGATAAAAAAATCCCGCGGGCGGAGCTTCTTCCGCCGGCGGGATCCCATTTCCCTCATTCCGAGGGAATATCGCAAACGGTTAGAAGCTGAACGCCATTGTGGCGGAG
>JAITDG010000043.1 GCA_031282685.1 Puniceicoccales bacterium
CAATCGGCGAAGCCATACTTGCTCTCGTTCTTGCACGCAAAGAGGAGGAACTGAGAACGGGACATAGTTGCAGCCATAGGAGGTTCCGCGCTGAATATTTTTTCGAAGATTTCAATAGTGAATATTTCGAATCAGCAGAGAAGCAACCTCATGGGAGCGAACTCGCTCTCCCTGCATCTTGCAAGCTGGAGCTTCCGCCTGGCGGGGCGCCGGCCGTGGATCTCGTTGAAAAAATTTCCGAAATGATGTCGCTAATTGACTCGATATGTTTGAGTAGGCTCCAATGCCAAAAGGAGGCGGATTCCTTTGCGGAAATACGAAATCTTGGGACTCGTGAGTTTCTGGAGAAAAAATACAATGAAGCAAAGGACCAAGAGGAAAAAGAATCCTGCGGGAAAATATTTAGGCTCTACGATGCAAATCCACTCATGCGCCCCATCCTTGATTCGACATACACGAGTGGTGCGAAATCTAGAATTGAGGATATTTACCTCCATTACGCAGAGCTAAGAGGAGAATTTTCATCGCTAATTAGGGCGGTGCTGGGCATTTCCCTGTCCGACGCAGGTGCGTAGGAATTTTGCGCGTGCGCCTTCCGAAAGGCAGCGGAAGCTACTCTCTGGCGGGCTTTTTGGACAAATTTTGCCTCGAAGCATTTCGAATTGGCCATGAAATTCCGTTGACAGGCGCCGGCGGGCCATTCCTCTCGGGCTATGGCGAGGGAGCACGTGATAATCGAGTGTACGGAGGCCCGCGGCGAAGGAAAGCCGCCCTCCCGCTACATGACGTCCCGCAACAAGAAGTTGCAGACGGAAAAAGTAGAAAAGCGAAAGTACAACAAGTTTTTGCGCCGTCACACGCTGCACAAGGAAATCAAGAGCTAGAAACAGGCGCAGATTGTGCGGGAACGCCGGCACCCGCACGCCCGATTCCTACTAGGGAACCTACGGCCGCTTGAGGCCACCGTCTATTGGGCCTGACAGGGAAGGGCACCGGAGAAGGGATCGCGACGCAAAATTTACCTACTTTGGCGCATGGCCGTGGATGGAGGCGATGCTCTGGCAGAGAATGGGGGATTCTCCCCGACATTCCCGGCGACTTGTCGCCGGTCGGCCAGCTCTACGACGGCCCGGTGGCGGTGTTCCTTCGTGCTCCCTAGGGACGCACCGCGGCGGAGGGCCACTTTTTTCAAGGCGGGCTTAGATTTCGGTCGCACCTCTGACCGGTGACGCACGCGTTTTCGCATTGCCTTCGACTGCATCCGCCGAAAAATATAAGGAATGGGAAGGCGAGGTTGCGGTGCGTCGCTCCTTGTTTTAGCGCTCCTGTCCCTGGTAGGATGCGGTGAGGTGGGCACTTTCCCGGGATATGTGGAGGGGGAATACGTAAACCTGGCATCACCCTATCCGGGACGGCTCGAAAAACTGCTGGTAGAGAACGGAAGTACCGTTGCCGCGGGCACGCTGCTCTTTGAGCTGGATGCGGAGTGCGAGCTTTTGGCACTCGATCGGGCAGAGCAGGAGCAGCTGGCAGCCGTGGCACAGCTAGCCGACATGGAGGCCGGCAAGCGACCCGAAGAAATTGCCGTGGCAGAGGCGCGGCTGAATCGGGCAAGAATAGAAGCCGCCAATGCGAAGGCGCTGCTCCTACGCCACGAGATTTTGGCCGAAGCCCAGGCCATATCCGAGCGGGAATGGGACGATCTTCGGGCGGCATCGGACATTTCGGAGGCCAGCGTTGCCGAACTTGCCGGTCAATTGGTGATTTGCCACCTGCCCGAGCGGGAAAAGCGGATCGAGGCACAGCGGGCGCTAGTGAAGGCCGCGGACGCGCGCATCGCCCAGGCGCGGTGGGAACTGGGGCAAAAACAGATTCGGGCCCCCGCCGCCGGTTTGGTCAGCGATGTTCTGTTCCGCCCCGGGGAGTGGGTCCCGGCCGGAAGTCCGGTTGTGCGGATGCTTCCACCCGCCAATGTGAAGGTGCTCTTTTTCGTGCCCGAGGCGAGGATGGATGGGATTCGCCCCGGAGATTTGGTGTCCGTTGAGGTGGATGGTCGCAGGGAAAAATTTTCCGCAACCGTCTCCCGTGTCGCATCCAATGCGGAATACGCACCGCCCATCATCTACAGCAACGAAACCCGCTCCAAGCTGGTTTTTCAGATAGAAGCCAAGCCGGACACCGCAGCCCAATCCTGCCACCCCGGCCAGCCAGTGAAGGTGGGCCTGCCATGACGGCCCGGGCGGATGGTATCGCCATTGCCGTGCGCGACCTGACCAAGCGTTTCGGCAAAAAAAAGGTTGTGGACGGCGTTTCCCTCACGGTCACGCGGGGCGAAATATACGGCTTTCTCGGCCCCAATGGGAGCGGCAAAACCACCTGCATCCGCATGATGTGCGGTCTGCTCAGGCCGGATTCGGGAAGCGGCACCTGCCTAGGATTTGACATTTTGCGGGAAGGCGACGCCATCAAGCGCAGAGTCGGCTACATGCCGCAGAAGTTCTCCCTTTGGGATGACCTGACCGTCCGAGAAAACCTGGAGCTGACTGCCCAGCTCTTCACAATGGAAAACCGAAGGGATGCCGTGGGCCAAGTGTTGGAAAACTTTGGACTGGCGGGTCGGGCGCGGCAGCGGGCCGGGGCCCTGTCGGGTGGCTGGAAGCAGCGCCTGGCCCTGGCTTCCTGCGTGCTGCACGGGCCCGAGCTCCTCCTCCTCGACGAACCCACCGCAGGGGTTGATCCCACCGCTCGCCGCGATTTTTGGAGCGAATTGCATGGTATTGCAGCACAGGGAATTGCCGTGCTAGTCAGCACCCACTACATGGACGAGGCCGAGCGGTGCCACAGGCTCGCCTACGTCGCCCAGGGGAAACTTCTCACGACGGGGACGGCGGCGGAAATTGTGGCAGCCCAAGGATTGCACACCGTGACCATCCGCGGCCCCCGCCTCCATGCCCTCGCCAAAAAACTGGAGAAAATTCCGGCGGTAGAGCAAACGGTGGCGTTCGGTACTGCGCTCCACGCCAGCGGCAGTGATAGGGATTCCCTGCTCCGCGCCGTGGCCGGTGCGCTCGAAGGCGGACAAGGGCTGGAACCGGTGGAAACAAGCCTCGAGGACGTGTTCATCTACTTGGTGAATCGCTTTTGGGCCAACTGCGAATTGCGATGACGGGCAGAGAGTGCACATTTTCTCTCCTCCGCCTGTGGGGCATCATCCGCAAGGAGTTTCTGCAGGTTAAGCGGGATCGCCTGACCCGTGCCATGGTTGTGGGCCTGCCTATTGTACAGCTTCTGCTGTTCGGCTACGCCATCAACGGCAACCCCAGAAATATGCCAACTGCCCTGGTCCTGGGGGAACAGAGCCAATTTACCCGCACCTTTGAAGCTGCACTGCGCCATTCCGGCTACTTCTCCATCGTCGGTACGATGGACGAAGGGGAAGCCAGCGCCGCCCTCGTGGGAGGGAAAATTCTCTTCGCCATTTCCCTGCCGCCCGATTTCTCACGCCGGTTGCTGCGCGGGGAACGGCCCGCCATACTCGTCGAGGCCGATGCCACGGACCCGGACACCATCGGCGGCGCCATCGGCGCGCTGCAGGGCATTGCCGAATCCGTGGCGCAAAAAGATCTGATCGGTCCGCTGGCCCAACTCCTGGGACCGCCCAACGCCTTCTGCATTCAGATCCATAAAAAATTCAATCCCGAATCCCTTACTCGCTACCACGTAGTTCCGGGGCTCATGGGCTTCGTTCTGAGCATGACGATGGTGATGATGGCCGGACTTGCCCTGGCTCGGGAACGGGAGCACGGCAACATGGAAATCTTGCTGGCCTCCCCCGCCATGCCACTGGAGATCATAGTCGGGAAAATCGTGCCCTACGCCCTGATCGGCCATGTCCAGGTCGCCCTCATCGTCGCCATGGCCATGCTACTCTTTCACGTGCCGTTCGAGGGGAACCCACTGGCCCTCTACGTCGCCTCCATCCTGTTCATCGTCACCAGCCTTGCGATTGGCATCGCGCTGTCGTCCTTGGCTAAAAATCAGCTGCAGGCCATGCAGATGGCCCTGTTTTACCTGCTGCCGAATGTAGTGCTGTCCGGATTCATGTCTCCCTTCGCCGGCATGCCGCGATGGGCCCAAGCCATCGGCGAAACGTTGCCCTTGACGCACTTCAACCGCGCCATGCGGGGTATCCTGCTGAAAGGCTGCGGCTGGGCCGATCTCTGGCCATCGCTGTGGCCCATGGCCCTATTCGGCAGTATCGTGGTGGGACTATCTGCCCTCTTCTTCCGCCACACCATCGACTGAAGCTTGAAAACATTTTCCTGTGAAATCTTCCCCAAAAACTGAGCCGCCCGATCTCTCGGGCGGCTATGGCTCTCAAATTTCCTGGGGTGCAGGAGTTGGATTTGAACCAACGACCTTCAGGTTATGAGCCTGACGAGCTACCAAGCTGCTCCATCCTGCGGAGGCGAGTGAGGGGGGATTTTCGGGCCGGTCAAGGGGGAAATCAAAAAATTCCCTAATGGGCGGAGAGATTTTTTTAATGGCCCATTTGGAGGCATTCGGACCGACTTTGCGCCGCCAGCCCGGGAAAATTCTTGCCAGCGGCGCCGGTCCCATTTGGGGTCACCGTGGGCTTTTGCGCTCGAAATCGTGAGGACTTGGACAGAATTGACGGCCGCTCTGGCCGAATTGGAAGAGCGCCACGGCCGACTCCGTAAGTTCCTCGACGTGGAAGGAAAAGGACGGCGCATTGCGGCCCTCGAGGCCGAGATGGCGGTCCCCGGCTTTTGGGACAGTCCGTCCCACTCCCGCCTTGTGATCGGCGAAGGCAGCCGGCTAAAGCACGCCTTGCAGCCCCTGGAGCGGCTGGAGCAATCCCTAGCGGAACTATCTGCCTATGTGGAGCTCCTCAAGGAGGGCGCCCTGGAAGAGAGTTCCCCGGATTTCGTGGCCGTCGATGGCCTCTGCGACGGAGTGGAGCGGCTGGCGGACGAGGTGGAACTGGCCTCATTCCTTTCCGGCCCCCGCGACGGTTGCAACGCCATCGTCTCCCTCCACGCCGGCGCCGGCGGAACGGAGGCCTGCGACTGGGCCGACATGCTCCTGCGCATGTACCTGCGCTGGGCAGAGCGGAAAAATTTCACCGTAGAAATGGAGGAGCTGCAGGCGGGGGACTGCGCCGGCATTTCCCGGGCCACCTTCCGGCTCATCGGAGACAACGCCTACGGCTACGCCAAGGCGGAGCGGGGCGTGCACCGGCTAGTTCGAATCAGCCCCTTCGACGCCAATCGGCGGCGGCACACTTCCTTCTGCTCCGTGGACGTGGTGGCGGAAATCGAGGATGACGTTGGGCCGGACGTCCGGGACGAGGACCTGCGGGTGGACGTGTACCGCTCCAGCGGAAAAGGCGGTCAGCACGTGAATAAGACCGAATCCGCCGTGCGGCTAACCCACCTACCCAGCGGGATCGTGGTGACTTGCCAAAATGAGCGGTCTCAGATCAAGAACAAAGCCTCCGCCATGCGCATCCTGCGGGCCCGCCTCTACGAACGGATGGAGGACGAAAAGCGCTCTGCCATGGAAAAATTTTACGGAGAGAAGGGGGAAATCGGCTGGGGAAATCAGATCCGCAGCTACGTCTTCCAACCCTACCAAATGGTCAAGGACTTGCGCACGGGCCAGGGGACGGCCAACGTGCAGGCCGTGATGGACGGCGATCTGGATGATTTTATAAATGCCTGGCTCCGCGCCGGTTGCCCAATTGCTCGCCGCAGCCAGCCCTCGGACCTTTAAAGTCCGTCGCCGCAAGTTTTCTGAAACCAGACGGCGGGAAATGGCTGCGAAATTGCGGCGAAAATGCCATTGCTTTTTTTCGAAAAACGCTACCATAGAACCATGTCTTTCTCTCCTTTTGAAAATCTCCCAGGTGCGAGCGGGTTGTTCTCGCCTTCCCCCGTCTCCGGTCGGCCGCCCAGTAGCCGCTCGGCCCAGAGTCCCGATCGGCATTCTCCGGTAGGTACCGTCGAGGGGCGGAGCGTGTTTCCCGGAAATCCGGGATCGCCGACGGAAGAAGCCATCGCCATACTAGCTCAATTGGGCACGCTGCAGGCGATGCAGATGCTTGCGCTGTTGCAGACCATATTGCTCACCATCAATACCGTCAACCTGGAAATTGTGGGTAACATCGGAGCCGACGACGAGGATGTTCGGCGGCTGCAGGACTTGCGCGATAATGTCGACGAATTTGCCCGTCGCATCATCGACGGCAGAGAACAGGTTGGAGAAGACGAAATTCCGGTGCTGGTTGATGTCTTGGAAAATACGGCGGCCGTCGCCGGGCGAATGGGCGTGGATACCACGGCTATCGTAGAGCGCACTCGTATCTACGTCGATGCCGTCCGAATTCTGTTGGACACAACTGCGACGGAAGTGCAACGGGAAGCGGAGGAAGAAAATAGGGAAGAGGCTGTCGATGAGGCAGTTCGCAACGAAGTCGGTCGGGAAGCGGCCCTGCAAACTGCTGTCCTGGAACAAAATATACGTGCGGCGTGGAATCAGCTCGCCGGTGCCATCGAAGAATCCCTGCGTATGGCGAAGGAGAACCTTGAGCTCCGCGAAGAAGAGACCGCAGAAGGGAGTGCCAAAAAAATTGCGGCGGCAAAGGAGGCAGTGATCGGTGCGCTGATCGGTGCTGGCATTTTAGGTCTACTGGAACTGCGCGACTTACCCGTCCTCGCGGGAGCTAACTGGCAGGGTGGGCTGGCATTCTCCCTAGTCGATCCCGCCACGGATGCTCGGGCGCCGATGAAAAAGAACCAGCTGAAGAGCAATTTGGAGAAAATTAAACAAATATTTCAGCAGCAGAATGCTCGAGAGGCGGCGGCCCAGGCCGGATCGCCGACGGATCCATTCGCTGTGGAAGTGCTGATGAAACAGCCGTCTGCCGCGAGAGGGTCCACCCCGCTCGGCACCGCGAGGTCAAACAACTACAATGCGCGAAAAACGCGCGCGGAGAATTTGTTGAAGCCCGCGAATAGTGCAGAGGGAAGTGGGGAAGCGGAGGAGCTGTCACAGGCACAGAAGGAGCGGCAAAGTGCGGAGATGTTGGCCCAATCCCGCGCCGGCCGGCAGAATTCTTCTAGAGCCCCTTTCCTTTGGAACTTGGGAAGTGAGTCGTCCAGCGACGAGGAGTTTTCAAATCCGGAAGAGGAGGACGGCACCGGCGGAAAGAAGAGCTCCGACAGATTTCCTCGAGTTTCCGGCAAGGGCAAGAATCCTAAAAAATAGCGGAGCCGGCTGGCCGGGCCGTGCGGGAGCTTTCCCGCGGGAAAAATTGTGTTCAAATCCTAAGGGCTGGCTTTTTCCCTAGGCCCTCCTAGAAGGGGCCGAATGCTATTCGCCAGGAAGAGGGTTTATTTTCTAGCCATCGGCGGCGTAGCCATGGGGAACGGCGCCATCATGGCCAAGGCGGCCGGCTACGCCGTAGGCGGTAGCGATCGGGCCATATACGGCCCCATGGATGGACTGCTGCGGGACAGCGGGATCACTTTTTTCGACGGCTACGGGGCGGAGAATATCATCCGCTTCGGCCCGGACCTGGTGGTCGTGGGCAACGGCGTCGGCCGCGGCAACCCGGAGGTGGAGTGGCTTTTGGATTCGGAAAAAATTCCCTTCACGTCTCTGCCGCAGTTTCTTTTCGAACATTTTCTGCGGGACAGGCACAGAATCGTGATTTCCGGCACCCACGGAAAAACCACGACGGCTGCGCTCTGCGCCTATTACCTGCGGCAGAATGGCATTCGAGCCGGCTACTTCATCGGCGGTGCGCCGTTGGACTTTCCCTGCGGCGCCGACCGGGGCGACGGCCGGGCGCCCTTCGTTCTGGAGGGCGACGAGTACGACTCGGCTTTTTTCGATAAGCGCAGCAAGTTCATCCACTACCGGCCGAATACGCTCGCGATTGGCACCGTAGAGTTCGATCACGCGGACATTTTCCGGGACCTGGCCGACGTGGAGCGGACCTTTGATCACCTCCTGCGCACCATCCCCCGCAGCGGTCAAATCTTTTACAACGGAAACTGCGACAGCTGCCGGCGCCTTTTGGCGAAGTTCCCATGGGCGAAGGCCCACTCCGTTGGACTGGGCAGAGACAGTGACTTCCAAATTCGGAATGTGGCGACCGGCGAGTCCGGAACAAGCTGGGAAATTGTTTCAAAATCTGGCGCTACGGCGGTGCGCAGCAGTCTAATCGGCGAGTTCAATGCCCGCAACGGCACGATGGCCCTTCTCGCGGCCCACGACGCTCTCGGATCGGACCTTCCGGAAGCGGTTGACCTGGGCGGGTTTTCCGGCGTGCGCCGGCGCCAGCGGCTGCTCCGGCGGGACGGCCGCTGTGCCGTCTACGAAGACTTTGGCCACCATCCGGGCGCCATTCGGGAAGTCCTCCGCGCCATGCGGTCGCTGTATCCCGACTGCGAACTCATCGCCTGCTTCGAACCCGCTTCGCTAACCGCCATGGGGCGCACCCTGGAAGAGGAGTTCGCGGACGCCCTTTCCCTCGCCGACCGCTGCCTCCTAGGGGCGCTGTGCCGCCCGGAAGCCGTGCCGGAGGGAGAGCGGCTGCGGCCGGAGGAAATGGCGGGGCGGCTGCGGGGAAAATTGCGGGAAGCCGCTGCCTTTGCCGACAATCGCGAACTCCTCGGCCGACTAAGGGAATTGCTCAGCGAAGATTCGGAAAAATTCCGAGTAGCCGTCCTGTTCTCGAACGGTCCCTTCGAGGGCGTGCTGTCCCACTGGAAGGAGTGCGCCGATGGCGGAACATCGTAGCTCGGAAATTTCTTTCTGGAAGCGGCTCTCCATAGGTTTTCTCTCCATCCCCGTCCGCCTCTGGTGGAGAACCCTTTCTATCAAAATCTCCCCCTCCGTCCGTCGGCTGGTCGAGGGGCCGGGCCCGTTCATAATCGCCCTGTGGCACTGCGAGCTGTTCGCAATTGGCGAGATCCACCGGCGCATCGTGCGAAATCGGCCCCTGGCCGCCATGGTAAGTTCCTCCCGGGACGGCGAATGGCTAGTAGAACTGCTCCGGATTTTGGGCATTCGCTCCGTCCGCGGCTCCAGCGGCCGGGGCGCCCTCCGGGTCTACGGGGAAGCGCTGCGGCACCTGCAACATGGCTGGGACCTGGCCATCACGCCGGACGGCCCCGTCGGGCCCCGCTGCCGCTGCAAGCTGGGCAGTGTCCACATGGCGCTGAAGTCCTCGCTGCCCATCGTAGCCCTATCCGTCCGCCACGGCGCCGCGCTCCGACTCCCCAGCTGGGACCGCATGTGGCTACCTTTGCCCTTTTCGCGGCTGCAGGTGGACTTCTCCTACCTGGACCCGGAGGAGCTGGCCTCGCTGCCGGACATCGATGCGCAGCGGCAGCTGCTGGAGCGGCGCCTGTCGGGGGCATAGGGCGGCTACTCCTCCCAGAGGTCCAGCTCCTCCCGCTCCATGTCCACTTCGATATTCGTTTCGCCGGCGCTCTGCAGATCGGCGATCCAGCGGAGCACCTCCGCCACCGGTTCGATGAGTTCCGAGGGGATGTACTCCAGCACGGAGGCGGAACCCATAAGTGCGTGGGCGAGGGGCACGTTGCGCATGATGGGAATTCCGTTTTCCCGGGCGATGGCCATCATTTCCTCCGCCAGGCGGCCCTCCCCCTTGGCCAGTACGATGGGCAGCGGCGTTAGAACCTCTTCGTAGAGAATGGCCACGGCCAAGTGCGTGGGATTCGTGATCAGAGCGTTGGCCCGCTGGGTGCGCTGGCCGGCCGGCTCGTTGATGAGTTCCTGGTGCAGCTGCCGGCGTCGCCCCTTAATTTCCGGAGAGCCCTCCATTTCCTTGTATTCCCGCTTGATTTCGCTCTTCGACATCATCATTTTCTTGGTGAAATCTCTCCGTTGCAAGAAGATATCTGCAATTGCCACGACCGCGTAGGCGAAAATGACGAGGAAGGCGAATTTCTTCATGATGGGACCGATTGTGGCCATCAATCCCGTGACGCCGGAGTAGGGGAGCAGGATCAGAGTTCCCAGTTGGTTCTTAACGAGGCGATAGATGAGTATGCCTAGAAAAATTACCTTCAGTGAGGATTTTAAAAACTCCATGAAGTTTTTCTTGGAGAAAATTTGCTTAAACTTTTCGATAGGATTGAGTTTTTTGATGTCCGGCTTGATGGGCTCCATCGAAAAGATGGCGCCGACCTGCATGAATCCGCCGGCGACGGCGAAGAGGGCCACGATGCCCAGCAGCGGCAGAAGGAGGCCGACTAGCTCGCGGGTGCAACTATTCAGGACGGCGTTGACGGCGGCGGGGAATTCGTCGTCGAAGAAGCGGACGGGGAGGACCAGAAAGTCCCGCATGCGAAGTACCAATTTCCGCCAGTTGAGGCCGATGTAGGCGAAGACGCCCACCAGCAGGATCGTGGAAGTGAAGTCCCGGCTGTAGGCCACCTGCCCCTTCTTCTTAGCGTCGCGCAGCCGCTTGGGCGTTGGCATTTCGGTTTTTTCTTCGCTGCTTCCGCCGGCCATCGGTACCTATCTCCAAAAATTCAGGAAAAACTCTCCCATGCGGTTCTGCTGGAAAAACTGCAAATGGAAGAAGTCCGGCAGAAAGCTCAAATAGAGCACCAGGAAGAGCATGGAAAGCCCGCTTTTGATGCCCATGGAGAGGAAAAAGACGTTCATTTGGGGCGCAAAGCGGTTCACCATGCCCAGGCCAAACTCCGCCAAAAAGAGAGCGAAGAGGATGGGGCCCGCCAGGGCGAACACCAGATCCATATAGTCCCCCGCAAAGCGGATGAAATAGGCGGCGATGCCGCCGTCGATGCGGGGGATGAAAGAAAACACGGGCCAGACCACGTAGCTCTGGTAGATGACGTCCAAGGTCAGCAAAAATCCACCCGTAATGAAAAAGAGCAATAGAACGATCTGCACAAAAAAATCGGCAGTCACGGTGGTTTGGCTCTCATTGAAAGCGCTGAACAGGGAGGCGGCCGAAGCGCCCCGCTGCACGTCGATCAGATTTCCCACGCCCTCCACCACGAAAAAGAAAAAGCTCCCTAGAAAGCCCAGAATCGTGCCGATGGCAATTTCCTTTGTCGCCAGAAAAATAATTGTCCCCAGGCCAACGTCGGGATTTATGGGCCCGTGGGAAAAAATCGGATAGGCGAAGGTGGCCAGCCCCAGGATCCAGGAGTTCCGGCCCATGCCCATCACATTCCTCTTGCCGAAGAAGGGCAGCATGGAAAAGACGGCCGCCATGCGGACGACGCCCATCACCACGACGAAGAAAAATGAGCGAGCTTCCTGGAGAAATGGTTGCATGGCTCCGCTCAGACCATGGTGGGGAAGTAGGAAAAGATATACTTCGTGAAGGACATGACCTCCGATCCCATCCAACGGGCCGTGATCAGCAGCACGATCACGACGGAGACCAGCTTGACTGTGAAGCCGAGCGTCTGCTCCTGGATTTGGGTCAGAGCCTGCAGTAGGCTAACCATGAGGCCCATGGCCGTTGCCACCAGAATGGAGGGCAGAGAGAGCAGAAGGACCAGTATCATCGCCCGCACGCTGAAGTCCACAACGATGCTGTTTGTCATGACGTGGGGCCACTTTGCCGGCGATTTTGCCGGCTGGCAACGGGAAAATTGCGGCCGACGGACAGCTCCGCTCCGCTCAGACGGGAACACGCCTATCGTCATCAGGCGGTATGTAGTGAGGTTGGTGTTTTCTTTGCGCTTTGCCGGACTCCGAATCCAGGGCGCCGATCGGATGGCCGCTCCTTTGCAATTCTTTCATTTGGAATTGAATGATCTCCGGCGTAAGCCAGATGTTGGACGGGTCCGTTTTTTTGCCGACAAGGATATCCTCCACTTTTTCTTTGATGGGGCTCGGCAAATCGTTTATCAAATTTCTGTCCACTTTTTCCAGCGATTCCTTCGGCACGTAGGGCTCGAACGCCGTACCGTCCTCGTTTAGCTTTACCAGCTGGTAGGTCATTTTTCCGGTTTCCGAATCCATCTGTCCGCGGAGGTAGATGGGTTCCGGCTTCACTTCAGTTCTCGCCTGCGTAGCCTCATCCAAAGCCTCATTGTTGCTGTAGAGTTTTTCAAATTTCATTTGCGGGAAATCATATTCGAAAGCCCGCCGAAATGCGTTGTGTGCCTCATCTGTTGTCCCTTCCGGGTCCCCGTCGCAGTATGCTTTTTTTAAAAGCAATGCCCCACAATTCAATTCGTCCGCATTAGCTTTGGAATCCCCTTCTCGCAGGCGGGCGGGCAGCTTTTCGGCCAATTTTCTATCTTGTTCGCTGCCTCCTCCCTTTGCATAATCCGCCTTACAGATGGCGAACATGATTTCGGCAGTATCACTTCCCAGTTTCCGCAGCTCACTCTGCTCGTCCGGGGAAAGTTTTCCGTTTTCAGCTTTAGCGAACAGTTCCTTAAGTCTTTTGGAAATTTCGCGCGGCTGAAGGGTCCTAATCCCTCCTTTGCCGTCGGAAAGAGTCAAAGATTCCCCTTCTTTAAAATTATCGCATGCTTCGATTCCTATCGCGAAGGATTCGAGCATTCGCTTTTTTATCAGATCGCCGCAATTCTTTGGGGGAATATTTTTTATGCCTTCGGCGTCGATGGTGCCGGCCGGTCGTCCCGCTTCGCCGCGAATTGGCTCCGGCGGAATCTGTGGAAGGCGCTGCGGACTGCTACTGTCGATTGAGGGAACTGAGCACATAGAAAACTCCTTTACTGTTGCACATGTAATAGCGCGCTCCCGATTGTACCCGACGGGCGCGGCAGGGCGATGCTTTTTTTTTCAAAAATCAAAATTGGGTGCAGCGCAGAGAAATATTCCAACTGGGAGCCGGCGGCCCCGTCCGCTAGGGGGGCACGGCTACCGGCTGAAAAGCGATGGCCGACTCCGGGATGGGGACTCCACCGTCCAAAATGAGTCTTTGGACGGACTCGGGAAAGCTGCGAAGGATGGCCCAGGCGCCGCTATTTTTCCTTCGGAGGAAATCGCGGAAGGCTTCTACGGCACCCCCGTCGGACAGAAATGTCTCGGCTCTCGTCTCTGGGGTTTCCAAATAGGTGTACAGGCGTTTCAATGGCGCATCTCCCCGCGTCCCCTTTTCGTCCGTCATTTTTTCCCCATTGGCGATGTTTTGCACTATCGCCATCTGTAATTTCACGCAGGCGTCCCGGGAATTAGCAAAAATGTGAATTCTGTTTTTAAAAAACTCCGCTATCGCGTCGATAGCCAAAGTAAAAAGTTCCAGCCCAAGCGCGAGAATGACACATATGAACGTTGCCGGGCTGTCCACGTCGCCGACAATTTTCGCGAGAATTTTGGCAAATTCCATGGACCCATTGAGAGCCAGCGTAACGCCATTGGTTTCGCAGTCTAGATATTCGAGAGATGAGATTTGACTAACTTCCGGCCGGGTGGGCTCCCCGACGATTTCCTCTTCCTTTGGCGTAGCGATTTTTGGAATGTCTTCTTCCCTACAGCCGGCTACTTCGCAGGCAGACCCGCGGACATCGTTCGGTAGCCGCCGAAAAATGGCCAGCGCATCGCCATCACCCTTTCGGACGAGCGACATGAAAAATTGAACTGCCTCTTCGTTCGCTAAAAATATTTCCCCAGTTAGACATCTGGGCTTAGCTAGGAGGCGGAGAAGGGCCATCTGGGAAGATGACCCCTCACTCGTTTGCCGCCGGTGAGAAATTTGAAGCAGTTTTATTTCCAGTTTTTTACATGGGGCGGCCGACCCATTAAAGATGTGGCTTTGCGAATAGTTATAGCTTGCGACGAGGCTTAGCAGCAGGGAAATAAACGAAAGTGTTCCCGATAAAATTATTGCAACGAAAGTAATCGGCGGAAAAACCCCACCCGCGAGATCCAGCGCAATGGCGAGCAGTCGGAAGCCGTTTACGGTCGTCTCGCAACGTTTGGTTATTCTACAGCGCCGCACGCAATTCAATTTTGAAAAATCTCTGCGTTGCTGCGCAGCGGTCGGCGCGGCCAGCCGCGCCGATCCGCCAACGGCAATGCCGTAGTTTTTAGCGATGAGCTGGCGCACTTCCGGGGGAAATGCTTCAAAAATGGCCAACGCATCGCCGTTCTGCTCCTTTAAAAGAGCTACGAACAATTCCACCAGTTCCCGATTCCCCAAAAATTCCTGCGCACTTGCATCCTGACTATCTTTCAGTAGGGCCCACAGCGCCGTCACCGCCTCAGTTTGCTCCCTGTTTCCTGCGATGACTTGCTCCATGAGATGGACGGCCAGTGCTACGCAATTGTCGGGCGCTCCACTGAAAATACGACTCCTGCGCAGAAGATTTTCGCCGTAGAGGCAGTGGAAAAGCAGGGTAAGTCCTATCGCCGCCGAAAGTATGGCGCCAACGAGCGCAAAGGGCGGAAAGGCGAAGGCGGCGATTGCGAGCAGAGCGCTAACCCAGCCGGCGTGCCGAACGGCTAATTTCCATCTACTGGCAGTCACTTGTGCCCCAATACACTTCAATTCAGTAACCTCTTTATTCCATCTTTTGCCATCCGTAGGCGCGCTAGTGGACTTGGCGATCGTACTTTCTTTCCGTGGGGTGTAGATTCTCCATGGCAACGGAGTAGAAGTAGCCTGAGAAACGCACAACTTCACTGTCCTATGATAGTGCAAATGGCGCAATTGGCAAGAAGCGTATCCGCGACAACGTCCAAACACTATATCTATGATAAATTCAATATGACGAACGGAACGCACTATGCATAGCTTGTTAACTATATAGTCTTGACGAAATTTCTCCTTTACTTACCAATAGCACATGTCTTTTTGGGATGGCTACCTTGACTTTCAGACTACGATTGACCAGGGCGACGTGCGGGCGGCCGTCAAATCCTTCGCGCGCTGCAAGAAAAATGCGGACAAAAATGGGGCTGCGCCGGGTGGAGAGAGGCGTGTCACGGACTCGGACCTGTGCCGGGAAATTTGGACCAATCCCGTTCTACGGGAAGCCTGCAGCAGAGAAGGTCTAGACTGGGACTGGCCCTCATTCGGAGCCGTCCTGGGGAATTTTTTCCGCTTCTGCGGCCGCGCCGTCATGGCCGTTCTCCTCTTCCCCTTCAGCATCTTTGTGTCGTTCTACGCCCAGTACCGCCTCAATCGGATGATTGCCAACATGCGGCCCATAAAGAAGCCCGGCGCCGAGGCGGTGCCGGACGAAAAAAAGAAAACGGCCAACGATTTTCTGCACGATCCTAGAATTCAAGAGCAGATCCGCGAATCTTCCGGCAGTTTTACCACCAACGTCTACGGCGAAGATCAGAGCCTCAACTCTCTGTACTATGGGCCTATTCCCCACGAAATTACCATCGCAAAGTGCGTGACGAAGTCCTCCGATCCGGTGGCCTTCGGCATGGTGAGCCACGAAGCTGGCCATGCGGAACAGCGCATTTTCCTTCTGGGAAAAATTATAGTCTCCATAGCCGCCGTGGCCGGGCTGGTGGTCGGCGCCATTTTGTTTTTCTTTTTTCCGGCCGCCGCCATCGCCGCCATCATTCTGCTGGCGATCGCAGGCTCCATCATGGCGCTCATGCCGCTCGTTACCGTGTTCTACGAGGTCGACGCTTCCAAGCGGGGACTGGCAAACATCGTCCGCTGTGAGGTCTTCACGTCCGAAGAAGACGCCGCCCAAGCCGCCTACGCACTCCAGCTCGCCGCCTCCACCTATCTGGCGGGTTTTCTAATGTCTACACTTCAGCTTCTCGCCCTATATCCCGCCTGGGATAAGGCGAAGCAGCCGCCGGAAACTGAGCCCGCCCTCCTATAGGCGTTCGCGCGGGGGCTCGGCCGGTGGGAAAATTTTTCTAGTGGCTTGCCATAGGCGCAGGTAGCCCTCCAGCCGCCGCTCCAAAGTGGCCAGGGGCAGCTGAGTTTCCCGGTCACAGAGAGCAGCATCCGGACTAGGGTGGGTTTCCAAAAAAAGACCGTCGGCGCCGGCGCCGATGGCCGCCCGCGCCAGCACGTCGGCGTACTCCCTTGCCCCGGCCGTACTTTCTCCGCCGAGCCCCGGCAGTTGGAGGCTGTGGGTGACGTCGAAGAGGACGGGGCAGCCGTTGGCGGCCATTGTCCGAAACCCGCGCATGTCCACCACCAGGTTCCCGTAGCCGAAGGAGCTCCCCCGCTCAATTTGAAGAATTTCCTCCGCGCCGAACGTGCGAAGCTTTTCCACCACGTGGGCCATGTCCCAGGGGGAGAGGAACTGTCCCTTTTTCACGGCGACCGCCCGTCCGGTCCGGCCGGCGGCGGCCAGCATGTCCGTCTGGCGGCATAGAAATGCGGGCACCTGCAGCAGATCGCAGACCTCCGCGAAGGACTCCGCCTGGCTCGGCTCGTGAAAATCGCTAATCACTTCGAAGTGGTATTTTTTTTTGATCTGCGCCAGCGCGGCCAGCCCTTCCCGAATTCCCATCCCCCTCGCGCTGCGGACGCTGCTGCGGTTCGCCTTGTCTACGGAAGCCTTAAAAATCAGTCGCAGCTGCGGATTTCGTCCCCGAATGGCGGCAAGAACTTCCGCCACCACATCCCCCAGTTCCCAACTTTCCAGCAAACAGGGACCGGCAATGAGTAAAAAACGCTCCATGGGATCACTCTGAAATTTTTTCCGACTAGGGAAAGTGTTTTCCAGGGACCTCCACGGGGCAGCAGGACGCGCTTGACAGGGCGAGGGCTATCCTAACTGTGAGCCCATGGCTTGGTTACCTGAAAGCTTTTCTGTCGGCTCTCGCCCGTTTTTTGAAAGTCTCCGGGCGCTGCTCTGTGCCGCCAATCCCCTCGCCGTGGCTGCGTTTTTCTTGGCGATTTTTGGAATGTATAGCTCCAGGCAGCGGAATGTTATGGCCCGGACGGCCTGCTGGGTCGCACTCGGCCTACTGATTGCCTTCGCCTTTTTCGGTCAGCCCGTCATGGACGTGCTCGGAACGGGCGCTTCGTCCATCCGCACCGCCTGCGGCGCCGTGCTGGCCATCGTCAGCTTCCGTTTTCTCTGCTCCGGCGACGATAGCGGAGGGGAGGAGGACAGGGAACCGCCTTCGACCGTTCCGCACTTTACGAAGAAGCACCCCAACATGGCAGTAATTCCGCTAGCCGTACCGCTGATCTTTAACCCAGATACCTTCCTAACGGCAATGGCCCGCGTGGGGATGTCTTCGGGCCATCGCCAGCGGATTGGGGTTCTCTTCGCCATCGCCGCTACCGTGGCGGTTATCTACCTTTGCCTGCTCCTTGCCAGCTTCCTCTGCTCTTTCCTCGGCCTGGCCCTCCGAAAACTTTTCTTTCGCATCGGCGGTCTGCTTTTGCTCGCGTTTGCGTTCCAGCAGGTACTGTTGGGTTTGAGTGAGATTGAGCCGTTCGCTCGGCTGTTCATCGGTCGGTAGAGTGAAACCTTAGGGTTGACTTTTTCTTATTTCTCGGTTTCCCTGTGCCTACGCTCGGGGTTGTGGAGGACGTGTCATGCTGAATATTATTGCGGAATTTACGGGAGATATCGCTAAGGGTTTGACTGGTGCCCTTGGCTGTTTTGCATCGGCCATAGGCGTGAGCTTTATTGGAGCGAAGGCAACGGAGGCCGTCGGACGAAATCCGGAAGCGGCAGGAAAGGTTCTCGTCCAATCAATTTTAGGAATGGCGCTGGCCGAAGCCGTCGCCTTCTATGCACTATTCCTTTCCTAATGAACGCGTTCCATGCCGTCCTGGGGAGCGCAGTTCCCGAATCGGGCGGGGTAATTTCCCGCATAGCCGGGGAGTTCCGTGTGCAGTGGTCCATGCTCCTGGCACAGGCCCTTAATTTTGCGGTCATGGCACTCCTGCTGTACCGCTTTGCCCTCGGTCCCCTCCTGCGGGTGCTGGACGAGCGGAAGCGGACGGTGGAGGCCGGACTGGCCAGCGCGGCGGAGGCGGACCGGCGGCTGGCGGCGAGCGGCGAGCGGTGCGAAGCGGAACTCCAGCGGGCAAGCGAAGAGGCCCAGCGGCTCATCGCAGAGGCCCACAGCGAATCGAAGGCCCAGTCCCTGGCGGAACGGCAGCGGACAGAGCGGGAGTTGGCACTCCTCCGGGAGCGGGAGCTAGATCGGATTAGGGAAGAGCAGTCCACGGCACTCCGATCCGCAAGGAAGGAACTCCGCAAGGAGGCGGCCGACCTCGCGCTGCGCATTCTCCAGGGCGGGGTGGACGAGTCCACCGCTGCACAGCTCACCGCATCCGCCGTTCGGACAATCGGAGAGAGCTAAGCGTGGTCCCGGAGAAGCGCCTGCATTCCATTGCCCGACAGCTGGCCGATTGCCTCCTGGCTGGCCCAAATCCGCGGGAGGCGCTCCGCCTGGCGCTGTCTGAAATTGCGACCCTTGACAAAGCTCTGCGGCTGCGGCTGCTCTGTTCCCTGCACCGAGCGCTTCTCCGCGCCGGGGACGGGCTGGTCCCGCCGTCGGTGGAGTACGCGGGGAAATTGGCGGACGCCGATCGGAAAAGTTTGGAGCGCTGGCTGGCGGAGAAGTTGGGCCGGACAGTCCACCTTGCGCAGAAAAAAAAATCGGAACTCATCGGTGGAATTCGCCTCTCCGTCGGCGACCGCCGCTGGGAACTTTCCGTTCGCAGCGCTCTGGCCCAGTTCCTCGCCGACGGCTAGGGAATTAGCAGGGACGTCCCCACCTTTAGCTGGGCCGGTGAGCTGAGTTGGCTCCGATTTGCCTCGAAGATCTCCCGCCAGCGGCCGGCGGTGCCGTAGATCGCTTGGCTAATGGAAGATAGAGTGTCGCCCTTTCGAATCACGTAGCTGCGCGGTTCGCCGTTCCTGGGGGCGAGCGGCTGCGCGGAGCTCGACTCGGCGGCGACTTTCCTGGGCCCATCTTCGATATGCCGCTGGAGAACGGCCACTTGCCGCTTCAAACCGACATTTTCGTCCTGCATGGCCTTTAGGGTACGCAGCAGATCTACGTGATTCTCCCGGCTAAGTTGCTTCAGGAGTGGAATCTGGCCTAAATATGCCTTCTCGGCCGTTCCGATCCGCTGCCGCACGAGGGCCGTCTGCCTATTGCGGGGAGAAAGGCGCAGGTATTCCCGGTAGTGGTAGATAGCGCTCAGCGGATCGCCTCGGACGCACAGGTAGATCTCACCGCACTCCAAATGCGCTTCTGCGGCACTCCTGCTGTGATACTTAGTGGCCGAAAGGAAACAGCGCAGGGCGTAGTCGGTCTTCCCTTCCCTCCGGTAGGCCTGTCCCCGGTGGAAGAGCTTCTCACCCCGGTCACCGCGGGGAGGCGAACGGCCACAGCCGGCTAGCAGTGCGCAGGCCAAAAGCAGTCCCAAACGGATCCAACGGCTCGCCGAATTTTCCCGTTCCATCGGCTATCCTTCAAATTTATCCACTTCTCCTTCCTCTTTGGGAGCATTGGGCACGTAGGTCCCGCCGGAAATAACTATCTTCATAGCATCGCCGATGGATAGGGACAGCTCCGTGCAGCGGTCCGGTGGGACGATGATTAAAAAGCCGGATGTGGGATTTGGCGTAGTGGGAACTAGGACGGTGACGGCCCTTTCACCGCCCACGGCCAATTCCCCCTTCACTTCGGCCGTAAGAAACCCGATAACACCCAATTCGGCCCCCGGCAGGTGGACCAGGACGGCCTTTCGGAACGGTGCTCGCCGGCCGTCGGCGAAGGTGCCCACGATCTGCTTCGATGAGCCGTAAACCATGCTGACGAAGGGCATGCGGCCAATGATCCGCTCGACGCAGCCGATAAACCAGCGGCCGACGAAGAAGCGAGATACGGCGCCCACGACGGCAATGGCGCCCACAACTACGACGATGGCGAGCAGGTCAGTGACAGCGCGGCCAATCATGCTGGTCTGCCACTGGCGAAAGAGAATCCGGCCGGCCGGCCGGCCCACGAGCCGCACAAGTAAAATTAGCACATAGGCCGTTACGGCAAGGGGTAGGAGGGTCAGCAGACCACTAATAAAAGATTTGCGCAGAGAACGGAACACTGCCGACCATTCTCCCAGTAGAAGCGGCCGAGGCAATGCCAATTTGCCGCTGGCGGCAGAATGGGCTGTTAAAATGCTCTATCAACAGGGCGAAGATTGGGAATCGGCCGATCCGCCGATGTGCCGCACTTTTTTTCCAAAAAGATGGCCTAGCCTATCGCAGGTAACTCTCGGGGAAAGATGAATGCCGTAGCGCCGAAACAGTAGGTCGGCCAATTCCCGGTTTGAGAGGAATAGGGTGGCCGGATCAGTGCGGAAAATTTCCCCGAAGCAGTGCCCGAGCAGCAGGGGCGAGCTTTCCCGGCTGCGACTAAAGAAATGTCCCAGCGGGAAAAGCCCCCACGGGCCGCGGGTCCACTTGCCCTGGAGGGCGCGCGAGACGGTGGACCGGCTCAGGCCGAGTCGATCGGCAATCTCCTTCTGGCAGAGGGCGCGGACGGCCAGTGGACCCTCTTCAAAGAAAGGCCACTGCGTTTCCAAGAGAAATTCGCCGATCCGCAGCAGCGTAGTCCGACGCATTTCCAGAGCCACCTGAAGAAATTTTTGACAGCCCTCTTCCGGCTCTTCCGGCAATGCCCGGACGGTCCAATCGCGATCTTTTCGAAAAAAGACGAGGTCCGGCGCTCCCAGGGAAAATTGGCTGCCTTCCCAAAGTCCTTCCGTCCGCGGGCGGGAACGGAGCCGGCCGTCGGCGATCTGGGAAAAAATCGAGGCAAAGGAGTCGGCCGGCAGCCGCCGGCGGAGGAGCCGCAGAACGGGAATCAGCCCGCGCACGTTGCCGTTCGAGCGGAGCAGAGCGGTCGCCCTAGTGAAAGCGCTCTCCCTACTTCCCCGGCACTGGAAAAGAAAAAATTCGCGGAAGTCAGTGGCACCGATGCCCCTTTCCCCGTAGGCCATGAGCTGCCCCCGCACGCGCTCCAGCGCGGCGTCGCCGATTCCCGCCCGCCGAGCAATTTCCGCTGGCGCCAGTTCCAGATAACCCTCCGATCCCACATTTCCGACCAGCTCTTCCAGCGCAACCAGTTCGGAACTGTCTTCCAAATCCAGCGATAGGGCACCCACGAGTCGCTCCCGGAAACTGGGTTCGGCCGCGAGCCACTCCTCCCCGCCGCCGTTCTTGGGCGGGGACAAATTTTCCCCCCGCAGGTATTTTTGAAAAAACGGCCGCAGATCCCGGCGGGGCAGGGCGAGGATCCGTAGGCGAAAGTCGAGTCGCTGGGAAAAGCGGAGGGCGGGACCGGTGGAAAGTCGCTGCCTCATAGTATCCCCAAAAACTGCCGCTGCCGTTCCCCCGCCACCAGCTGGAGCAGGTCCACCGGGCCAATTCCCGTCTCCCGCAGGCAGCAATCCAGTACCAGAGCACAGCCGATGGCGTCGTAGAGGGCACAGTGGGGGGCGCGCCGATCGGCGGGACAGAGCTGGCTGCCCAGCTCCCGCCAGCGGTCCGCCATTCCCAGCCAGCGCAGAATTTTCCCCAGGCCGTAGGAGCCCAGCCGGGGCCAGATTTTCTTCGCCGCCAGCCGACTGTCCAGCCAGGGTCCCCAGCCGCCGACTGACTGGCCCGGACTGGTCCAGTCCGGCACAAGTCCCGGCGATGGGCAGTGGCGCCGCAGGAGAGCGTCCTCCGTCGGGGCGTGGTGGGCAGCCAGTATGCCCGCGCACCGCATGGCCCGTAGGCGGCCGAGGAAGTCGTCGAGCGGCAATCCGTCCGCGGTCCGCCCAAGTGGGATTTTGCGGCGAGACAGGAAGATCCCCGGCTCTCGGGAGCGGCTACAAAAATTTCCAACGGGATCCCGCAGCTCCCCATCGGCGAGACAGATGGCTCCTATTTCCAAAATTCCCTCCCGTCCGTTGCCTTCGAAATCGATGGCGAAAATCTTGGGGAGATCCACGGGCCCACAGTGGAAGCGGAGGCAGGGGATGGCAATGGCGGAATAGGTCGGTCGGAAAAGCTGTTTTCCTATTGCGTTCGCCGACGGCAGCGGGCAAGAGATTCTTCGTAGAGATGGGCGAAAAAAAAGAACGGCACCTGGATATCGGAGCCATTGCGGCGCTCGCCCGCATTGCCATCGGCCGGGAAGAGGGAGAACTACTTGCCGATCAACTAGAAAGGATTGTTTCCTACGTGGACCGGATGAAGGAACTGGACCTGGAGGGGGTGGAGCCATTTTTCTGCGCCCTTCCGATCGCCAACGCACTGGACGGGGACGTCGTGGGCGAAAGTTTTCCGCCGGAGGTGGTCCTGGCAAACGCCCCCGAGAGTGGGAGCGGACAGATCGCCGTCCCGCGAGTGGTGGAGGGCGACTGACGTGGCCGTGCCATTGCACTACCGCTCGGTCGAATGGCTCTCCGAACGGCTCGGAGCGGGGGAGCTCACGGCGAAGGAGCTCATGGAAGCCCTCTTGGAGCGGACGAAAAAGTTGGAAGGGGGACTGCACGCCTTCATCGGCTACGACGGCGAGGAGGCCATCCGGCAGGCGGAGGAGTCCGATGGGAGAAGGCGAGCGGGAAAAAGTTTGGGCCCATTGGATGGAATTCCGGTAGCCATAAAGGATTTAATTTCGGTCCGCGGCTGGCCCCTCAGCTGCGGCAGCCGCATAATGGAGGGCTACGTGAGCCCCTACGACGCCGAGGTGATCGTTCGCCTGCGGGCCGCCGGCGCCATTCTCTGGGGCCGCACGAATTTGGACGAATTCGCCATGGGATCCTCCACGGAGACGTCCGCGTTCGGCCCGACGGCAAATCCCTGGGATCGGCGACTCGTGCCGGGCGGCAGCAGCGGTGGAAGTGCCTGCACCGTTGCGGCCGGGCTGACACCGCTAGCCCTAGGGACAGACACGGGCGGGTCCGTCCGGCAGCCGGCGGCCCTCTGCGGCATCGTGGGCCTAAAGCCGACCTATGGCCGCGTAAGTCGCTATGGCGTTTCAGCATATGCCAGCTCCCTGGACCAGGTGGGGCCCTTCGGCCGCTCCGTCCGGGATGTGGCCCTGCTGCTGGGTGCCATCGCCGGCCGGGACCGCCGCGATTCCACGTCCGTTCCGCTGGCCGTGCCCGACTACGTTGCGCCGCTGGACCGGAAGAGGCCTTGGACCATCGGCATTTCCGAGAAATTTTTTGCCGCCGGCCTGGACGGAGAGGTGGAAAGTGCCGTGCGGCGGGCCGTCGACTTCTACGAAAGTGCGGGCTCCCCGGTCCACTCCGTCTCCTTCCCCAACTTGGACATTTGCATCGGAGACTACTACGTGATCGCAACGGCCGAGGCATTTTCCAACCTATCCCGCTTCGACGGTGTCCGCTTCGGCCGCCGGGCGGCCGGTGCCCGGGACATGGGGGAGCTCTACGCCCACTCCCGGGGGGAAGGGTTCGGCGCCGAGGTCAAACGGCGCATCCTGCTGGGTGCCTTCGTGCTCAGCGGCGGCTACCACGACGCCTACTACGGCCGCGCCCAGCGGGTACGGACCCTGATCCGCCGCACGTTCGACGAAATTTTTCAAAAAGTCGATTTTCTCATCACTCCCACCGCGCCCACCGTGGCTTTCCCCATCGGCGATAAGAGACGCAAAGATCCGTTGGCCATGTACTTAAGTGACATTTACACGGTTCCGGTAAATTTGGCCGGCCTACCCGCCATTTCTTTGCCCTGCGGATTTTCCGCCACCGGCCTTCCCATCGGAGTCCAATTAATCGGCAAACCTTACGAGGAAAGCGACTTACTCGCGGCGGCGCATTTCTTTGAACGGAGCCACGACTTCTGCGACCGCCATCCCGACTGCGATTGATCGGCAACCTCGCCCGCCCTTAGACCGTCGGCTTTGCCGGAGTCGCGCTCGCCCACAGTTCGCAGCCGATGGGCCCCAGCCGACGCCCATCCCCAATCCGTTCCGCGCCGTCTGCGTCGACAAAGTGCTCTCCGTCCGTGACTAAGCGAAAAATCCCCCGCTCCGGCAAGCCGCTCAGGTCGAAAAAAACCTCCCGCTCTTCCGGGTTGATCAGAAAAAGCAGCCGGCCGCCCTCTCCGGCACCGTCGGCGTTGTAGAGAATGGCCGTGGCCGAGGAAGAATCGCGGGCGGGAAAGTAGCGAAAAAATCCCTCCGGCGGAGCCATTGGCAGTCGGAGCGGCCGGCCGGCCTCGGAAATCCGAAAGCGGATCCAGCCGGCCACCTGCCGGTGCAGGTCCCGGAACTGGACCAGCCGCTCCGGCCGCAGCAAATTCCGTTCGCCGTCCTCGTAGGTATTGCATTGCCCACCTTTGGAGTGGAGAAAATCCTGCCCCTCCGCCACCATGGGAACACCCAGGCAGGTGAAGAGGATTGCGAACATGAGTCGGCTCCGGCGAATGTCCCGCTCCGTCGGTTCCGTGCCGTCCCGGCGAGCATTTTCCGTTATTCCGTCGATCCAGCAAAAATCATCGTGGGAGGCCGTGTAGTTGACGCTTTGCAGCGCTATGCGCGTCAGGTGTCCAGTGCAGCCGGCGGCGAAATAGTGGAGGGCATCCCGGCCGGACTGGCCCAGCACGTAGCGGCGGATGGAGTCGCGAAAGTCATCGTTCCAGCAGCTCCAGGAACTTTCCCGCATGTCGTAGGCGCAGTGGCCACGGAAACTCCACGGCTCGGCGATAAGGATGGCGTCGGGACGAATTCGGCGGACTCGCTCCTCGATGGCGCGGCGAGTTTCCCCGTCGATGAGTTCGGCCAGGTCGAAGCGGAAGCCGTCCACGCCGTAGGTGCTAATCAGGTGCTCCAGGCTGTCCAGAATCAGCCGGCGGGCCATGGGCGCTTCCGTGCGCAGATCATTTCCGCAGCCGCTGCAGTTGGACAGGGAGCCGTCCGCACAGGTGCGAAAGTAGTAATCTCCGCCTAAAAGTCGTAGTGCGTTTGGGTTACCCACGTGATTGTAGACCACGTCCAGGACGAAGGCAAGGGACCGGCGGTGGCAGCTTCGGATCAGCTCGGCGAACTCTCCGATTTGCGAGCCGTCCGCCCGATTACTTGCGTAAATCCATGTGGGCGAGAAGTAATTGGTCGGCATGTAGCCCCAACGGTAACTGTCTCCGTCCGTCCCTTCCATCTCCTGGAGCGGTTGCAGCTCTAAAGCGTTGATGCCGAGAGATAGCAAATAGTTGTTTTTTTCTTCCAGCCAGCGGGAAAAGGCCCCGTAGGTGGCCCGTCCGCCGGAAGATGAGAGGCCCAGCAGGTCCCGCAGGTGGCCCTCCAGCAGGACCAGATCTCCCAATGGCGCCGGACCGTGCGCCACTTCCGCCCGCGGAAGCGCGTTCCGGTCGACGGCGATGGCCGGACCGCCGGCGCCACGGCAGGCCAGGCCGTAGGGGTCGAGAATTTGCGCAAAATCACTCGCCGAAAAGGCGAAACGATTTTTCGGCTCGATGGCGATGGCGTAGGAAAAATTGCGCAGATCCCTGTCCGTGGCCGCCTCCCAGAGTCCTTCGGCGATTTCCCGGGCCGATAGGGTCCCGTCCGGACCGCCGGGCCCGCTGCCGAAACGAATGCTCAGCTGGAAGGCGTTGGGCGCAAATATGCGAAATAGCGTTCCCCCTTCGCCGGGAAATGCACCCAGTGGGACATCGTAGTAGAGTTCCCCGTGGGCCACGGCGGCGATCCTATCGATTTTTTTAAAAATGTCTAGCGTTCGGTAAGGTTTGTAAAAATGTGCTTGTCACCGCCGTGATTTTTTACAGCATCGGCCGCCATGGCCACTTGCAGCGGAAGATATCATCGCCTGCCATTCTACGTTCTACCGGTCCTCTGGGCCCTTTCCGGTACGGTTTGTGGGGAAGTAAATGTCGTTTGGAGCGCTGGAACGCAGGCAGATGTGAATACGGCAATTGGCCTAGCCAGTCAGAGTGACACTCTATATTTTCCAGGGAGCGAATTTATATTCGGGAGCCCCCTGGAAACGAATAAAAATTTGGCGCTCCAGGGAGTGATCGACAGCGGCAGCGGACAACCTCTGACGCGCCTGAAAAGGTCCGTATACTGTCGCTTTTTTAAGTTCACCGAAGATATTAACAAAGAAATAGATGGCGTTAAAAGCATTACCTTCGACAGCACTGATGGAAATGCTTTCTTCGATACTGCAGATCATACTTATGGAGGAGCGATTCGGTACGATAAAAATTTTACAGGAAGTATCACTAATTGTAGTTT
>JAITDG010000021.1 GCA_031282685.1 Puniceicoccales bacterium
GGAGTGGTTTTCCCGTATTTTGGGAAATTTTCCGTTCGGAAGAGCTGCCCCTTCGGCAGTAGGGATTCCCGGAGGTCTTTTTCATATTCCCTTTTCCACGAGCCGAGTAGACTGCTAACGTCGCCGATGCGCAGGAGGCCCTTTGCCGGCTCCTTGCCTTCGTGGTACGGGAAGGGAATTCCCCAAGACCTAATGCGGGCTAGGGCGCTTCTGCCCCTGTTCCCATCCCCTTCATCTTTCAAAAACGCGTCGAACGGAGAATCTTTGCCCGCGTTCGCAGGGGCGGCCAGAGACTTTGAAATTTGGTCCAGCGCACTTTCGTGCAGCGCCATCTCCCGGAGGAGGAGTTCGCCGTAGCGGTTGAACTCCGCGATGAAGTTCTGAATCTCCCTGGTGTAAGTCGTTGGGACAAATGGCGAACAAGCTAGCGCCGAGTCTCCGGACAGGCCCAGCTTGCTGTTAAGTTCTCCGGCGAGGTCCTTTGTAGTCGGATCGATTCGAATGGGCTTTCCGCTCTTCGCCCCCTGGCGCAGCTTGTCCGCCAAAAACGGCGCCGGATCCTTCGTCTCCGTTCCGTCGGAAAGCTTTGTCCCGGTCGAAAATTGTTCAAAAATACCGCGCGCACTCCGCACTAGCAATTTTTCTCCATTTTCCGGTTTTTCTGTCGGCTTCGGTTCCCAGGAAATCCGCAGCATCTCAACCTTCTTTTTGAGTTGGGGTACGGATGACCTTTCGTATCGCTCTCTTTCAAATTTTTCCTGCGCATTTTTGGCAACTTCTAGGCCGGTCAAACCGCCATAAATTTTTCCTTCGCGGAAAATTCGCACGATTTCCCCTTCTAGCGCAAAAAAACCATCGCACAGATCGTCCCACTCTTGCTGCGTTATACCTCCATTTTTAATGAGGCCGTCACCTTTAAAGCCGTCCCCCATAGAGAATCCGCCAGAAATCGAAGCAAGAATAATACTTCTTACTTCCACTACTGTGCATTTGGCAAATTTGTCTTTCTGTAGAAGATCCGCAATTTTTGTAGAAAAGGGATAGGAAGGAATACTATGTTCGTCTAGTATAGCGGGGGAGTTAAGTAGGATAACAACTTTAATCAGGAAGCTATGAACATGCAAAGATACTGCGACTGCGTCAAAACCCGCTGTGTCTGCTTTATGTTTGCCGCCAAGTATGGAAGCAGGATCGGCTATATCTTTAAAAAATTTCTTAAAGGGCTTAGCCGCGTTCGTGAAACATTTTATCGACGCATTCCCTTCTTCGCGAAGTTTATTCATTTCCAGAGCAAGATTCGCATGGTAACCGTTATCCCAGAGCGCATCTATTTTTCGGAAAGCCCCTTTTACCGCATCGCTAAGTTCCTTTCGGTATTCTGTCGTGATTTTTTGCGCCTCAAAAGTCTTTTTCGCTTCGGCCAGTTCGACTTCCGCGCGGCGCAGCTGGCCATAGCGGTCCAGGAGGTCGACGAGTTCGTTCCATCTGTTCGCGGTTTCTTTGGTGTGAGGCAGATTTTTCCGCAGCTGAAAGGGATATTCCTCCGCGCCATCATTTTTTTCTATTCCCAGCGCCACCTGCAGTTTTTCCGCCGCACCGGCTAGATCTGCAGCGAAATCGGCGCTGTCGTCAGCCCCGAGAATTTTACAGCCGGACAGGGCTAGGGGCGCGGTCCGGGTCTTTTCAATAACTTGCGCGCAGAACGCTTTACCGACCTCTTCGATGTCCTCGCCGGCGGGCAGCCCGAAGATGTCTGCGGCGGCCGCGGAAATCTGTGCCTCTGCGAGCTGGTCAGTGCTGTGTTTATCCTCTCGAAATTCCTCGACGGCGGACTGGGCCAGCAGGTCCAGCGGTTTTCTGTAAGTGACCAGCGAATGGAGCAGATAAATGCCTAATGTGATGAAGCAGAGGATGTAAAATAGCGCTAGGACGGCCGCCTGTGGGTGTAAGATCTGCTGTACGTGATAAGGAACCGAATTTACGGCCATTGGCTTGTCTGCCATCGTTTGCACGAGACGGGTAGCGGCGGCGGCGGTCACACCGGTCAGCTCAGCTACCTGGGCAATGAATGGTCTTCCACCTAGAGCCACCGTGGCCAGGGAAGGTTTGAAGCTTGCATCCGACATTCTTTTCCGACTCCATAAAATGGCGACTCCTTTGTCAATTCGAAAAGATTTAGAGTGTCCTATCCGCTTTATGTGGCTACCTTACCGCGGTGAATTAGCACTTTCAGTGGGAATTTCATTCCGCCGCAATGCGTTAGACTAGGACTCCGGAGGCGAGGACTCACTCCACCGTGACGGATTTTGCTAAATTTCTCGGCCGATCGACGTCGCAGCCGCGAAGGACGCCCAGGTGGTAGGCGAAGAGCTGGAGAGGTATGGCGGCCAGCATGGGCTGAATGGCCCCATGGCTTCGGGGAATGGCCAGCGTCCGGTCGGCGGAGAACTGGGCGCCGCCGCAGGCGATGGCGACGGTGTCGGCTCCGCGGGCGCGCACTTCCTGGACGTTGGCCTGAATTTTCTCCGCCATGGGGCCGTCGCCGGCTAGAAAAAAGGTGGGGCATTCCCGTGAGACGAGGGCGATGGGGCCGTGCTTCATTTCCGCCGCCGCATAGCCCTCCGCATGAACGTAGGAAACCTCCTTCACCTTCAGGGCGCCCTCCAGAGCTATGGGGAATAGGTTTTGCCGGCCAAGGAACAGCATGCTCTGGCAGGAGGCATAGTGGACCGCTAGGGAGCGGACGGCATCGTCCAGCCGCAGGGTTTCTTCCGCCAATTTTGGCAAATCTTTTAGCGCTTGAACGATTTCTACGCCCTCCTCGCAGGAGAGATCCCGCAGGCGGCCCAGGTAGAGGGCCAGCATGGTCAGAATGCAGAGCTGGGATGTGAAAGATTTAGTGGCTGCGACGCCGATTTCCGGTCCGGCGTGCTGGTAGATGCCGCCGTCCGCCTCCCTGGCAATCGCGGAACCTACCCCGTTGGTGATAGCTAGCACGCGGTGGCCCTTCCGCTTGGCCTCCCGCAGGGCTGCGAGCGTATCGATGGTTTCTCCGCTCTGGCTGACGGCGATGACGAGCGTGTTGCGGTCGATGGGGGCGTTGCGGTAGCGGAACTCGGAGGCGTGCTCCACCTCTACCGGCATGCGGGCGAACCGCTCGATGGCGTACTCGGCGGCCAGGCAGGCGTAGCGGGCGGAACCGCAGGCGCAGAAAATGATCCGGTCCACCTGGCGCAGTTCCCGGGGAGACATGCGCAGGCCGCCGAAGTGGGCGCTGCTGCCGTCCGCGGAGAAGCGGCCCCGCATGGCATTTTCCAGCGCCTG
>JAITDG010000028.1 GCA_031282685.1 Puniceicoccales bacterium
CTCGAGAAAAGCGTTCCCTATGAAATTTACAGCAAAGCGCTGGCGGACATAGACAGCGGCGCCTCTTCCGTCTTTGACGCCCAGCCGCCGGGAGCCGCCGGACCCGTTTCCGTCGCCGATATCTATAGCCAACAGAAAAAAAGTGGTGGATCGCCCCGAAAAAATCGATCTCTCGTGGATGCCGCTGGCCTCTTTAAGCACCTGAAAAATAGGGAGGTTGCGCAGCAATTGCGCAGCCACTTCGCTGAGGACGAGTCCATCAAGGGTTTCGCCTTCTTTGAAGGAACTTCTTGGTACGTGCTCAAGAGGGACGGGAATGCCGTTGAACTTCCGAATAACAGCGAAGAGGCAGTTTTTAGGGCCACCGGAATAGATCGGGAAGGTCTCTTCGTATTTTTCTCTCAAGCAAATAGCACTGGGACGGACTTTAAACTTTCCCTGGATGGGACCTCCGTAGTCACGGTGGATGCTAGTAGAACTTCGAATTCGCTGCTTCAGCAGGCCATCCTCCGCTTACGGCAATTCTTCGATAGGCAAACCGTCGACATTGCCGTGGTCGGTGACTCGTCCGCACCGGCACCGACTGCCATGGGACCGCATATGATAACTGGTTTTGTCGATAGACCAGCACAGCTAATCGATAGACCAGCACAGCTAATTCAAACACTGCCGGCAAAACATAGATTGGCTATGCACAATAGATATTTGTCCATCGTCACGCAGACGGAAAAAAATCAATTGGAGCAAATTGAAGCGCGAAAGTACGAGTGCTTCGTAAAGGAAGCCCAGAGCGCCTACCTGTGTCTCGTGGAGCACAAAATCTCCGACATAAAAAAGCAGATAAAAAAGGCCGGCCAGTCGCAGTTACTAGAAAAACAGCTGACTCTATTGATCAAATGCCTAGAGGAGCTTTGCATACGCAAAAGACAATTCGACCCGGTAAAACTCTACGCGCCCGAAAAGGTATTGATGTCAGCGGAAACGGCCTTCAACGCGGAATTGGCTAAAATGAAGAAAAGGCTGGAGAACACCATTGGCACCGATGACTACAGATTGCTCCTAGAAAGTGACGCCAACGAGCTTGCCCGCAGGTTTACCGACGCGAGGAAGGATGATCTGAAGGCAATTGGGCAAGTGTCCGTCTTTCCGGAAGGCGCCGGCGCTGAACTGGGAGTACAAGCGCAAGCGGAGACGGAAGCGGATACGAAAGCGGAAATGGAGACGGTAGCAGTTTCACAAACTCAAACCGCATCGAGTGTAAATAGTACCATATTGAAAAACGCGACTCCAGCAGTGGAGCGCTTTATTCCACCAGAATCCAAGGGGATCATTCCGGTCAGTGCATTTGCCGCTGCCGTACTAGATAAATATAAAGGAGAAATTTTTAAAATCGCCCTAACAAATCCCACGGTAGTAAAGAAACATTTTAATACACTCATAGCCATGCTCAATCCTACCAGCTGGGATGCCGTATTTGATTCAGTGCAGTGGCACGATGAATCTATTCGCGCAATCTTAGACGCCCGCTTCCTTGAGGCCTTAGCAGAAAGCGGATGCCAGGTCGGAGACAGTAAAGAAAAAGTAATCAGATTTCTCAAAGAACTGGAAGAAACAAACATTCCCAAAACGGATATGGGGCCTGCAGAAATCTCGATAAGAATTCATAATCTACTTGCAAGTACAAAAGAAAGATCGGCAGATGAGCTAGCGACTATCCTTTGGCCAGACAGACCGAATGATGGGTGGCGCAGTTTTGTAACTGAAAGTGATTGGGAATTGTGTAAAAGGGCATTTTTTGCATTACCCAAAATTACACGTTCAAGTACAGATGCTGGTGCCACACTTGATGGGAACGATATTTTCTTTGTTGGTGCCATATTATTAAATATTGCGAGCCGCTGCGGTAGTAGCAGCGAGCTTTTTATAAAAGCGTTCCTTCCGTTTGCCCGCATGCTTGAAGGACAAATATTTCCTCCAGAAGTGACGAACAAATTTCGCCGCCTAGATGCGCAGCTGGCGATAGAGCCGGAACCGGCCGCTCCACCGGAGACTACCGCCCTGAGTCTCAAAGCGCTATTGAAGCAAGGAAATTTAGAAAAAATGCTATCCTACGCCAGTAGTAAACTTATGGATAAATTCGGCGGAAACATTATTACTACCATTACTACTAGTGGGACTGCCATCACTTTTATCGATAAGTTCGTAAAGATTTTCGACAGAGGAAATTCTTTTTCTGCGAGAAAGCTCATTGGTCAGGGAGTGAGATCGGCTTTTAGTATAGGTGAAAGTGGAGGGATGACTGGATTTATCACGAAGATTTTCGATGGAATCGCTATGCCGGACAGCCTGACTCCGGAAATGAAGACTGCGCTCGGCAATCTGTTCACTATCGACCTTCCCGAACTCCTTTTCAGTCTCGAAATTCTACCGCAGAATGAGGCAAAACTCCTAGGCGCAATCGCCTCGCTGGCCGTCGCCGAATTTCTGCCACCGGAATCCAAAGCCGGAGACAAATTCGAAGAAATTATCATGGGTTTGGCTAACACGGAAGTTACTATGGCAAACGGCAAAAAAACAACGATGGTAGACCCCGCCGCCGCCGTCGCTCTCACCAAAGAAATGCTAAGGCCATTAACGGCGATTACTAGGTCGGACTACATTGAAACGGAAATAGCAGCGGAAATTAGCGGTAAGCGCACTACACATGCCCGTCTCAAGGCTGAATATGACACGCTCATGGCGCAATCAGGAAAATTGCAACATCCGAGAGGATCGATCCAGCAGGCACAAGTAGACGTAGAAAATCTTAAAAGGGCCACTGATTCGGCATTCAGCATACTTAAAGGCGCACAAACTATCGCGAACAGCGTGAAAAAATTAAATGGAATCAAAGAAATAAAAAAAGGCGTGGATGGAATTAGTGATAAACTTTACGACTCTATTAAAAGTCTACTTTCGAAAAAAAATACCGTACTAGAATCGAGTAATGTGTTGAAAATTGAATCTAAAGGAAGAATTAAAGCCATATCTATGAATGATGTTCTTACGGAAGTTTTCGGAAAAACAAATGATATTACTAATATACCAAAAGCAATGGTCGAATGCGAATTCATCATTAAAGGCGATGCTTCCCGAGAAGAAAAAGAACTCGCAATGCTAAAATTGGAAGTTGCAAAAGCTTGGATTGAAACGTTAGACAAAACTGACCAAGCCACTATCACTGGCTTGGTTGATAACGCGAAAAATCTGCAACAACTTAATGCGACTCTTAGTGCCAGAAAAACAAGAGCTGCGGAGCTCGAAACGGCAATGGAGCCCTTCATTGCGCCGAAAACCTTCTTTGGGAAGCGCAGGGATTTCAGATTCGACGAAGATCGAATAAAACGTGAAGCGGAAGAGCAATTTGCACCAATTGCTGCGGCACTCGCCAAGACGACAAAACTATTCATTTCCCCATTCCTGGATGCCGTAACCGAATCCGTAGGCGGAGTTACGCTTCTGGCCGTCGGCCAAAAAACTTTTTCGAAAATGAAAGACAATATCTGGTCCGACAACGGAGAAGAGCCGACAAAACTAGAGGAAATATCTCTTCCCGAATGGTTTGCCAATGCAACGAACGGTGATCCGGAGCTGAGGGGAGGCGAGGCAATGTTTTCGAGTAATGTCGTGATTTCCGGATTTTTCCGAAATCAGCTGCGCGTACTCGGTCCCGACGGAAAAGTGGACAGTGTCGCAACGTCTACCCTAAATGACCCATCGTCAAGGATCTCAGTTCACCCAGCCAGCATGCTTGTCGTCGACACGCGGACGGAAGAGGAAATCAAGAACAAAGCCGTGCCAAAAATGAAAGCGCTATTTCTGACGGACAGCGAAAAAGAAAACGTTAAAAAGCTCATCGCGGACGGAAATCTGAGCAATTGCCATCTCTTCGACGCGGACGGCAATCCGGAGGGCGTCAAAGCTCCCTGGCAGGACCTCCAGGGAGGAGGAGAGGCTGTTACCCTTGACGCAAAAAGCCAAGAGATCCTCGCCGATTGCCGAAGAGTGCATCAAGCGGCAACGCAAGTGGCAAAAAATGCGGCCATCCAAATGCGCATCTACAACGGGGAAGGGACGCAGGAAGAACTGGAGCAGGTCATCGGTAATGTGCCGCCAGGATCCCGTGAATCATGTATCACTCTGGCACAGACCATCATGAAAGAGAAAACCGGACAGGATGGGACGATAAATTGGATTGAACTGCGTTCCCGTCTGACGGAACCGGCGGCAAGGAGGGCCGCCGCCTAGTGCCTAAGGACTTGACGAAAATTCTTCGGCACACAGCCTCCGGCGGTAACTAACCATGAGACGGCTACAGACGGTCCAGGACGTGAACCTGCGGGAGAAGCGCGTGCTCCTGCGGGTAGATTTCAACGTGCCCATCGACGGGGGCCGAGTGGCTGACGGCAGCCGCATCCGCGCGGCCCTGCCCACCGTCCGGTACCTGCTGGAACAATCGACAAAAATTGTCCTGATGAGTCATTTGGGGCGCCCAAATGGACAAAAGAATCCAAAATATTCCCTCCGACCCGTCGCCCAGGAACTCTCCGCGATGTTGAGCCGACCCGTACTTTTCCTCGACGACTGCCTGGGTCCGGACGTGGCGAAGACGATCGACGAATTGGACGAGGGCTCCGTCGTCCTGCTGGAGAACTTGCGCTTCTACGGCGGGGAGGAAGCCAACGACCCGAAATTCGCGGCGCAGCTGGCCAGCTACGGCGACGTGTTCGTGAATGACGCCTTCGGCACGGCCCACCGGGCCCACGCGTCGACCGTGGGGGTGCCGGCCCTGCTGCCCGTCAAAGTGGCCGGATTTTTGATGCAGAAGGAATTGGAGTTTTTGGGGGACAGGACCGCCAATCCGGAACGGCCCTTTGCGGTGATCCTGGGGGGTGCCAAGGTGAGCGATAAGATCGGCGTCATCGACGCTCTGCTGGACCGCTGCGACCGCATGCTCATCGGCGGCGCCATGGCCTACACCTTCCAGCTGGCCCGCGGAGAATCGGCCGGGAATAGTCCCGTGGAGCCGAGCCGCACCGAAGACGCCGTCCGGGCTATCCGGAAGGCGAAGGAAAAAGGCGTGGAACTACTCCTCCCCACGGACAATCTCTGCACGGACCACCTCGACTTTGCCCAAAAAAAAGTTGGAGAGCTGCGGACCGTCGCCGGGCCCATTCCGGCCGGCTGGCAGGGGGTAGACATCGGGCCAAAAACCATCGGCGCCTTCGGCGGGGCCATCGGCGGCGCGAAGACGGTCCTCTGGAACGGGCCCATGGGCGTGGCGGAGATCCCCTCCTGCGCGGGAGGCACCTTCGCCGTCGCCAAATTCATCGCCGACTCCAAAGCCCTCTCCATCGTCGGCGGCGGGGACTCCATCGAGGCCCTCAACCGCAGCGGCCGGGCCGACGATATTTCCTTCATCAGCACCGGTGGCGGCGCCAGTTTGGAATTTCTAGAGGGGAAGGAGCTGCCCGGCGTCGCAATTCTAAACTGGACGACAGCGTAAGCGAGCTCAGCAGAGGGGCCCGTCTTCCTGTGGCCTTTGCTTGGCTTCCCTAGCGGCCTTCCTAGCGGCCTTCATTCGGCGAGCGCGCTCTTCGACCGCTTTTCCTTTTTCTGCGAGGCGTTTCGTGCTAGCTTCCCCGAGGGGGTCGATGCGCCGATCGAGCTGCCACGGATTTTTCTTTAGCTCAAGAATTTCTTCCTCCAGTAGCCTATTGAGAAGGTTGAAATCGCACTTGCTTCCCCAATAGTCCAAATTGCACAGCGATGGCGGCAGCCTGAAGCGAAGGTACTGTTCGAAGTCCCGTCTACTGACTAGCGGGGAACCGTTAAAAAGCCACCAAAGATCATTTTGCACCTCAGGACTAGCCTGTACGAGACGGTTTCCCAATTCTTCAAGCTTTCTCGGCGCATTCGCAGCGACGAAATAGTAGATGCCACTCTTTTGATCGCAGATAAGGCGCTCATTCGGACGTCTTGGGCCATTCATGGCGAGCCCAATACTCCTCCAAAGCACTCTGTCAATATAATTCTTATTCGACTGGCCCGGTCGAAGACAGAGCGAGCACTCCGCCCGGAGGGCTCAGCGGGTGGCCATTTTCCGCTTTTCGGCAACGCTATCCTCGCCGAATGGCGGCGACGCAGGACGAGCGCCATCCGCTCCCTTTCCTGCCAAATCAATGGCCGCTCCCCTGTCACCGCTCTGTCTGAGAAGAGGAATCTCGTCCTGGATGTCGCAGCTATTGTCCGAAAACCAGCCCGCCATTGCCACGCCGCGCGGGCGCTCTCCCTCGGCAAAGAGGTTCCTGGGGTCATAGATAGCACTCGCAGGCGAGCCACTCAGTCGGTCCATGGCCGCAGCTTACTTTGCCCCATTTTCGAAGCAATGGAATTTTTCCCAGAAAAATGCTAAGTCGTTGCCAGTGAACTGAAAAATACCGATACCTCTCCGCGGACCGCCGGAAAGATTTTTTAGTTGCGAAAGCTCAGAATGTGTGCTAAAAATGAGAAGGCCGTGGGGATTAGCCGTAGTGTCAGTCCATCGACTTCCTTGTGGTTCTTCGCGCTTTTGGCGACTCCCTTCCTAAATTTTTTTCTTCTAACCGCCTCCCACCGAGCCAGATATCGCCATGACCTGGGTCGGCAGAACACGCTGCTGGCGAAGCAAATGGAATTGAAAGAGCAGGCAGGCGAGCTAGAGGATTACCTAGGGCGCTTTGCCCGCGACGGCGACTTCCGCCGGAGAGTCCTGCGGGAGTGGCTCGGCTACGCGGATAGCGGGGAATACGTGTACGTTTTCGAGGAGTAAGGAATGACAAATCGCGGCAAATTAAAGGTAGAGAATTTGAAAGAAGTCCTGTCCCGCAATAGCCAGGACCACGTTCTCAGTTTTTTGGAGCAGCTGAGCCCAGAGGAACAGCGAACTCTTCTGAGCCAGCTGGAAGGGATTGATATTTCCTTCTTCCGGCGGGAGATCCTGCGGCTGCGGCGGCCAACTGCCGACGGCGGTCGGCTCCGACCGGCCCCCTGCACGCTGCTGCCCTCTTCTCCGACGGAAGAGGATAACTGGGAAAGGGCCTACCGGACCGGCGAAGAGACGATCCGGCGGGGCGAAATTGCCGTAGTGACGATCGCCGGCGGGCAGGGATCCCGCTTTGGCTCTGTCAGCTGCAAGGGCTTCGTCCCCATTACGCCGGTACGGGGGAAGCCGTTCTTTCAACTTTTCGCGGAGCGCATTCTGGCCGCCGAGGCCCGCTACTCCATCAGCATTCCCTGGCTCATCCTCGTTAGCCCGGAGGGTAAAAAGGAGGCGATAGAGTTCTTTTCGAAGAGGGACTTTTTTGGACTGAAGGAGGTGCACATTTTCAGCCAGGGCCAGATGCCCCTCATGGACCGGGACGGGAAGTTGATCCTCTCCGCCCGCACGTCCTTCGCCACCCACCCGGACGGCAACGGCGGGCTGCTCCTGGCGCTGAATGGCAATGGCCTGTTCACCACGCTCGCGCGGCTGGGGATAAAGCACCTATCTTCCCATCCGGTGGACAACCCGCTTGCCCTGCCCCTCGATCCCTATTTCGTCGGCTTCCACTTACTTACGCAGTCTCAGATGTCCTGCCGCTGCGTACGGAAGGCCTATGCGGGCGAACGGATCGGCATTTTTGCGGAGTCGGGCGGCAAGTTGCGCGTGATCGAGCCGCCGGACCTGCCGCCGGAGTGCGCCTCGGCCATGGACGTATCGAATCGGCTCCGCTTCGGCCAATCCAATGCCTCCCTCCATCTCTTTGAGATCGCTTTCCTGGAACAATTTTCTCGCCCAGACTCGGATGGGCGGCGCCGGGATCTGCCACTCCACATTTCCATGAGAAAAGTTCCCTTCCTCAACGACGCCGGCCACCTGGTCCTTCCGACCGAACCCAACGCGCTGAAAATGGAGCGCTCCATCTCCGACCTGCTGTCCTTTGCGGACCGGGCCCTTCTCCTGGAGGGGCGGCGGGAGGAAATTTTTAGTCCCGTAAAGAATCAGCTGGGGCTGGATTCGCCGGAGACTTCCCGCCGGGACCAGGTCCGCCTCTTTGCCAACTGGCTGGCACTTGGGAAGGTGGACATGCTCCGCGACGAGGGCGGCACGCCGCCCTTCGCCATCGAAATTGCCCCATCCTTCGCCGACTCCGCCCGGGAATTCCTGGCCAAATGGTCACGCCTGGAATGGCGCCCTGCCGTGGTGGAAAATTTCTATTTAGAATAGGTAAAATTCTAATCCTAGGGAATTAGAGCTTGACGTCGTAGCAGGACCGAAAGAGGGTCCGCCCCGCAATGGATAGCGCTACAACACAAGCAACTCAAAATCACGGACAAAGGCCGATGGCTAGCCACTACGGCCGCCCCGGCTACGAAGGCGAAGAAGGCTACCGCCGGGAACAAGCCGGCGCCGGGATGCCTTACGGGCAAGCCTATTGGGGAGATTATGGTCAACCCACACCGCCTCCGTTTGGACCCGGCTACCAGCAGGGCTATTTCGGCCAACCTTACGACTACGGTCAGCCCTATTTTGGAGGCTACGGCCAGCCCGCACAGCCACCGTTTGGATTCGGATACCAACAGGGCTACCCCGGCCAACCCTGGGCCTACGACGCGCCATCATCTCCTTGGGAACTGCCTTATGGGGACGGAGTGCTTATTTGGGCTTCCCGCAGAGCGATTTCTGATGTGGTCGGTATGGTACATTACTTTCTTGCCGCCGAATCCTACCGCAGGCACCAATTTTCCTTGGAAGAGATGGCCCGGTACCGGCCCCAGGACGGACAAAACGGCGGACAGGTACCTCCCCCAAACCATCCGAGAGGTGACCTACACCATGGGGCAAACCCAGGTGCAGGCTTTCCACCCCCTCCTCAGGCGGAAGCCAGTCCAGGCGATGGGCAAACTTTTGAAGTCCCCCTCTATGAGACCGTGTGAGGTCAGCCCCAGTCTACAGGGCGGGATCGGCGGCCGGCCCTGCGTGCGGGCGTTAGTTCGCCGCGGGCCGGCCGCTTTTTTAGGTGCGCCGGGAAGTCCCGCCGTGTCCGGCCGGCCAGGGCGGGGAAAAATTTTGCCAGTTTGTCTAATTGGCTAGGAGCCAGCGCTCTGCGGCGATGGCGGCGCGGGCACCGGTGCCGGCCGCGACGACGGCTTGCCGGTAGAGCGGATCGGCGCAGTCGCCGGCCAGAAAAATCCCCGCCACGGAACTCTCCACCGGGTCGATTCCGCTGCCCGACAGGTAGCCGTGGCTATCTCGCTCCAGGACTTCGGCGGCAAAGGCGGAGTTGGGGCGGTGGCCCACGGACACGAAGAGCGCCGCGCAGGGCAGCCGGTGAATTTCCTGTGTCTCTAAATTTTGCAGCTCTACCGCGCACATGCGCTCGCCATCCCCGTCCACGGCGGTCACAGTCCGATTCCAGAGCGGTTCAATTTTTTTGCAGGATAGTACCCTGTCCGCCATGATCTTAGACGCCCGCAGCCGGTCTCTCCGGTGGATCAGGTAGACCTTTTCGCAAATCTGGGCCAGGAATAGGGCCTCTTCGGCGGCGCTGTCCCCGCCGCCGACCACCGCAACGACTTTGCCCCGGTAGAAGGGCCCGTCGCAGGTGGCGCAAAAACTTACACCGCCGCCGGCACCGTATTCCCGTTCGCCGGGGACGGCCAGGGGAATGGGGGCAGATCCGGTGGCCAGCACTAGCGCCCGGCAGCGGTAGGATTTCTCTTTGCCCCGTAAAGTTTTATGCCCATCGTGGACGGCGAGCGCCTCGACCCGATCCCCGGCAAATTCCGCACCAAAGCGCTCCGCCTGCCGCCGCATGCGTTCCACCAGCTCGTAGCCGCCGATGCCCTCCGGAAATCCGGGATAGTTCTCCACCGTAGAAGTTTGCGTCAGTTGCCCGCCCGGACAGTCCCCCTCAATCACCAGCGGCTCCAGCCCCGCCCGCGCTAGATAGAGAGCCGCCGTCAGTCCGGCGCAACCGCTGCCCACCACGATGACCCGCCGCTCGTCCATGTCCCCCATCCCAAAGGCCAGGCTGGACCGAACGCAAGGGAAAAGCTTGCCAGGGGGCCACCGCCCCACTCCCTCCGACGGATGGCGGACGGACAATCCATGCGGCTCCAGCGCTACCTCTCCCTCTGCGGAGTCTGCTCCCGCCGGCGGGCAGAGGAAGCAATTCTTCTCGGCGAGGTACTTGTGGACGGTCAGCGGGCAATTCCGGGCACATCCATCCGGCCCGGCGAAAGCACCGTCACCTTCCGCGGCGAGGAAATTTGCCCGCCCAAGAAGAAGATACCGACCGTTTTCGCGCTTCACAAGCCCCGCGGCTACCTCTGTACTCACGGGGACCCGCACCACGACGGCGGGGGGACAATCTACGCCCTTCTGCCCCTCCACAAGCAGCGCAAGCTCATTTGCTGCGGACGCTTAGACAAGGACAGCGAGGGGCTCGTGCTGCTGACGGACGACGGCTCGTTGGCATTTACCCTGTCGCACCCATCGGCAGGGATTGAAAAACTTTACCGAGTGACGATCGATAAACCGCTAGAAGAGAAGCACAAAAAAACGCTTTCGGCCGGCATCGGGGACGGCGGCGAATGGCTCACCCTCCACTCCCTGCGAGTCCTCCCGGGCGGCGGGCGGCGGCTGGCCATCGTGCTCCACGCCGGCAAGAAGCGGCACATCCGGCGCATGCTTGCCGCGCTGGGCTACGAAGTCCGCCAGCTGATCCGCTACCGCATCGGATCCTTCGAGCTGGGCACTCTCCCGGCCGGCCGCTACCGCCGGCTCACTGAGGCGCAGGTGGCTGCCCTCCGGAAAAATACGCCCACTTCGGACCGCTTGACGGACTCCCTGGGGGGCCCATAGTGCGGCCGATGGCAGCCACCCTAGCCCTGCGAAACTTGTCCCTGTGCCACGGCGAACGTGTTCTCGTAAAAGATATTAGCCTCGACCTCGCCGGGGGGGAGGTCCGGGTGCTCATGGGGCCCAACGGCGCGGGGAAGAGCTCCCTACTCAAGGCCATCGCCGGCCACCCGGACTACCGGCCGTCGGCGGGCCAAATTCTACTGGACGGCGTCGACATCAAGGAATTGCCGCCAGAGGAGCGCTCCCGTCGGGGCATTTTCCTGGCCTTCCAACATCCCGTCGATCTGCCGGGGGTCAGCATCGGACAGCTCCTCAAAAGTGCCCGCCAGGCGCGGCTGGGACCGGACGAAACGCTCGACGTGGTAGCATTTTACCGCGAACTCTACGGGGCGCTGGAGAGCCTCTCCGTGGACCGATCCTGGGCAAACCGCTCCGCCAACGACGGCTTCTCCGGCGGGGAACGGAAGCGCTGCGAACTGCTGCAGATCTTGCTGCTAAAACCGTTTTTTATCCTTCTCGATGAAATAGATAGCGGACTTGACGTGGACGGTACGGCCCTCGTAGCGAATGTCCTCTGCCGGCTGCGGGAGGCGGGCACGGGAATCCTGCTTGTCACACACAGTCGGAGACTTTTGGATGCGTTGACCCCCGACGGCGTGTCCGTGCTGCGGGACGGCCGGCTGGTCCGCTCCGGCGGCGCCGAGCTGGCGGCCGAGGTGGAGCGGGACGGGTTTTTGGCAATCGCGGGAGAGCGGAATGGATGAGGGCGATCAAGACGGTAATTTCTTCTACCGCACTGACTACGCCTACGACGCCGGCCGCGGACTCAGCGAACGTACGGTCCGCCACATTTCCAAACTGAAGGGAGAGCCGGACTGGCTACTCTCCTTCCGCCTCAAGTCCCTAGAGATCTTTCAAAAACTGTCCATGCCGGACTGGGCTCCCCTGGCGAAGGGGGATTTGGACTATGGGAGCATTCGCTACTATCTTGCACAAGAGCAACTTCCGCGCCGCAACTGGGAGGAAGTGCCGGAGGACGTAAAGCGGACCTTCGACCGGCTCGGCGTGCCGGAGAAGGAGAAAAAATTTCTCGCCGGCGTGGAGGCCCAGTTCGACAGCGAAATGGCCTATGCTAATTTACGAGAAGATCTTACAAAGCAGGGGGTTCTGTTCGTAAGCTCGTCGGAGGGGCTGCGGGACCACGAAAAAATCTTCCGCCCCCACTTCGGCACACTGGTCCCCTCCGGCGACAACCCCTTCGCAGCCCTCAATGGGGCGGCCTTCAGCGGCGGGAGCTTCATCTATGTCCCTCCCGGAGTAAAAGTTGCCCAGCCGCTCCAGGCCTATTTTCGCATCAACGCGGAGCAGTTTGGCCAGTTCGAACGCACGCTGATTGTGGTGGGGGAAGGCGCGGAAGTGACCTATTTGGAGGGCTGTACTGCACCGTCCTTCGAAACGGCGACCCTGCACGCGGCCGTGGTGGAACTGGTAGCGATGGCGGGGGCTAAGGTGCAATACGTTACCGTGCAAAACTGGTCCAACAGCGTGCGCAATTTGGTTACAAAGCGAGCTAAAGCCCTCGAAGGGGCAGAAATACGCTGGATTGACTGCAACATCGGATCCCGCATAACGATGAAGTACCCCGCCCTCCTCCTGGCCGGCGAGCGGGCCCGGGGCGAAGTGCTGTCCATCTCCGTCGCCCGCAGCGGACAGCGCCAGGACACGGGCGCGCGGGCGATCCACCTGGCCCCCCGCACCAGCTCCCAAATTATCGCTAAGTCACTCTCCATCGGGGACGGAACGGCAACCTATAGGGGGAAAATCGACGTGGCCCCCGGCGCCGACGGCTGCCGCAGCCACAGCCGCTGCGACGCGCTGCTTCTGGGCGAAAAGGCCATTTCCCAGACATTTCCCAAAATCCACTGCCGGGGCGGGAACTGCACCGTCGAACACGAAGCCTCCGTTTCTAAAATCTCCGACGAACAGCTCTTCTATCTCCGTTCGAGGGGCTTGGACGAGCGCGGGGCACTGGGTTTGATGGTCAACGGATTTTTCAGCGACCTCATCCGCGAATTCCCCATGGAGTACGGCGTTGAACTCAAGCGGCTGATCGAGATGGAGATGGACAACGTCCGAATCGGAGAAGGGACGCCATGAGCGCCGTCGAAGTGCTCTCCGGTCCGCCCGACTGCCGGCTGGAGGAGGACAATTTGGGTCCCTTCTGCTGGGACGGCGGCCGGGCAGATTTCACACCCCTGCGGCTGTCGCTCGGCGCGGGCGCCCACTTCCGCTATTTTATCTATGTCCCTCCGGCGGAAGGAATTTTTCAGCGGGCCGTGGAAATTGATCTGTCCGGACCGGGCGCAGTGGTGGAGGTTTACGGACTGATCACCGGTTCCGCGGACCGGCCCATTTCGCTGGATATCTCTCTGCGGCACAGCGCATCGGACACTCACTCTCTCTGCAAACTGCACTCCATCGGCGGGGAGCGGGCGGACCTGTCCCTCGTCGGCAGAGTAACCGTCCCCAATGGCGCCCTCCGCTGCTCTAGTACGTTGCAAAATAGAAATTTACGCCTTTCTCCGACGGCTCAGCTGCGGGCCATTCCCATCCTGGACATTGGAGCGCCCGACGCCCGCTGTAGCCACGGCGTCACGGTCGGGGAACCGGATCGGCAGCAGCTCTTCTACATGCGCTCCAGGGGTTTGGAAGAAAGTCGGGCCATCAAATTGCTCCGGGACGCCTTTGCCGAAGAAATAGTCCGCCACTTTCCGAAAAATTTTCAAAAACTACTGCCGGAAGAAGAACTAGCCAAAGACTAGGCAGAAATGCAGGGCAAGGCCGGCGCAGCAGCAGAGGAGCGAGGCGGCCAAAAAACGGCCCACCACACGGCTTTCCGGACAGCCGCCCAGTTCAAAGTGGTGGTGCAGGGGCGCCATGCGAAAAATGCGACGGCCGCCGGTCCGCTGGAAGTAGAAAACTTGGGCCATCACGGAAAGTGCCTCCGCCACAAAAACTCCGCCCATAACGGCCAGCAGGAAGGGCCGCCGAAGCAGGAAGGCGGCGGTGCCCAGGAGTCCGCCGATGGCCAGCGAGCCCCCATCCCCCATGAAAATGCGAGCCGGCTGGCAATTATGCCAAAAAAAAGCCAGCAGCGCTCCCGCCAGAGCCAGCAGAAGGACGGCCAGCTCCTCGGCGCCGGGGACCGGCGGAGCGTGCCGAATGTTCATGCAAACGGCGGCGAGGGAGCAGGCTACGGCGAGGGAGCAGCCGGCGGCGAGCCCGTCGGCCCCATCGGTGAGGTTCACGGCGTTGGCGCAGCCGGAGATAATCAGAAATGCAAAAATAAAAGCTAGAATCGTAGGGAGATGGCCGATCAACGGAGCGGAGCAGGCCGGGATCCAGATTTCGTGGACGGCCCCAAAGAGCTCCCGGTCCCAGAACCGGATGCCGGCCAGCAGGCTGAGCAAGACAACGCCCTCCCAGAACAACTTTTTTCGACCGGCCAGGCCCCGGCTACTGCGGCGGAAAAATTTGCAAAGGTCGTCGGCAAGGCCGATGGCTCCAAAGACACTAAACACGTACAGCGCAGCGATGGACAGCGAGTTTGGCCGCCCCCAGAGGAGGGTGGCCGAAACGGTGGCGAACCAGATGCAAACGCCGCCCATCGTCGGCGTATGTGCCTTTGTGCCATGGAGATCGGCCAAATCCCGCACCTCTTCCCTAGTGCGGAAGGACTGTTCCACGCGCAATGACAGCAGAAGGCGGATAAAAGGCGGCAGCAGCAGCATTCCCAGCAGAAAGGCCGTGAAAAAGGCAGCGAGTGGACGGGCCACGAGAAGTCCCAGAATTGCAAATATTTAGGTTTCTTCCCGCTCCGCGCCGGCCGAAGGGTCGGTCCCTTCGGCCAACCCCGCCGGCTCCCCGCCGGCGCCGCAAGCGGCGCCGGCGGGGGCCGGCGGGGGCCCCTCGGGATTCTCCACAGAGACGAATGGGCCACGGAAACCGCCGACGTGCATGTCGATGGCGTAGGCCCGCTCGATGCCGAACTGGGACCGCAGGCAATCGGCGGCGGATTTTTGGATCATTTTGGCGCAGGCACATACGTTCCGCCCCATCGGCATGCGGAGTGTCACGCGCACGTGGAGCTGACCGCGGCGCCGGCGAACCCGAACCCAGGCCCGACCGTTCGGCACGACGTCCCGGCAGACGGCCCGCACCACCTCCTGCAGGGCGGACGGCGCCACGGACACGGTGCCCAATTCGCCGCTGTCCAGGCAGAGGTGGGCGCTGGCGCGGCGCCGGCAGCGGAAGATCCAAAGTAGGAAAAGGGCCAAGAGGGCGACGGTGCCCCAGAAGGCGGCGGGGTAGGCCCCGCAGGCAGTGCGCAAAAAATTTGCTATGTCATTGCCCATGGCTCAGTTCTCCTCCTGTCCGGCGGAAGCGCCCTTGGAGCTGTCCCGCACCTTCACCCCGTCGATGGTCACGTCCACCTGCGCCACCTCCTTCTGGGTCATGAAAAAAATCTGGTTGGCCACGTTCCGCTGGATGCGGGCGGCCACCTCCGTCAGGGAAAAGCCGAAATAGAGTACTACCCGCACGCCAATGACATAGCGGCCGTTTTCGTCCTCCCGCACGGTGACGCCCCGCTCCGTGTCCCGGCGGGAGAAGAGCTCCGCGATGCCGCCGAGGAAACTGCCCCCCACGCTGGCCACGCCGTCCACTTCCTGCGTACTGATGCGGATGACGTTAGCGATTACGGAGTGGTTGATGCGCACTTCGCCGTCCACGCCTTCCTCTTCCTCCCGGCCCTCCGGCACTTTCTCCTCCATGCTCCCTTTCACCCTTCGTCCTCCAAAGAAATTCTATCCGGCGCCATGCGATTTGCAAACTCCTCGACGAACTTGGTCGTATAGGCCCCACTCCGGAAAATCGGGTCCCGCATGATGGCCCGCTGGTAGCCGGCCGTAGTGGGCATGCCCCGCAGGATGAAGCCGGACAGAGCCGTATCCATGCGACGGATGGCGCCGTCCCGGTCCGGCCCGCGGGCGATAATTTTCGCCAGCATGCTATCGTATTGGGGTGGCACGTGATAGCCGCCATAGAGATGGGAATCCACCCGCACGCCGAAGCCGCCGGGGGCGCAGTAGAGGCCCACCTCGCCCGGCCGCGGGGCAAAATTCCGCTGGGGATCTTCCGCGTTAATGCGGCACTCGATGGCGTGCCCCCCGATGGCAATGTTCTCCTGTCGCAGGTCCAATTTCTCTCCGGCGGCGATGCGCAACTGCCAGCTCACCAAATCGATGCCCGTCACCTCCTCCGTCACTCCGTGCTCCACCTGGATGCGCGTATTCATCTCCATGAAGTAGAACTCGCCGCGGCCGTCCACGAGGAATTCCACGGTGCCGGCGCTCTCGTAGCCGCAAGCCCGGGCCAGTCGCACGGCCGCCGCACCCATCCGCTCCCGCAGGTCCGGGCCCAGGAAGGGCGAAGGTGCCTCCTCCACTAACTTCTGGTAGCGGCGCTGGATGGAGCAGTCCCGCTCGCCCAGATGCACCACGTTGCCGTGGCGGTCCGCGAGAATTTGAAACTCTATGTGGTGCGGCTCTTCGACAAATTTTTCGAAATAGATGCTGCCGTCGCCAAAATTTTTCTCCGCCTCCAGCCGGGCCAGGCTGAACTCCTTCGGGAACGCCGCCGCGCTGTGCACCAGCCGCATGCCCTTTCCGCCGCCCCCCAGCGCCGCCTTGAGGAGGACGGGGAAGCCCACCTCCTTCGCCCGCCGGAGTCCGGAAGCCTCGTCCGGAACGGCACCGTCGCTGCCCGGCACGGTCGGCACGGAGGCTCGCCGGGCTAACTCTTTAGCGGCCGTTTTGTTGCCCATTTGGCGGATTGTCTCCGGACTGGGACCGATGAAGGCCAAATTGCAAAAACGGCACTGCTCGGCGAAGCTGGCATTTTCGGAGAGAAAGCCATAGCCAGGATGGATGGCGTCCACGTTGCCCACCTCCGCCGCCGCCAGGATGCGGTCCGGCCGCAGGTAGCTCTCCGTCGCCGGCGGGCGGCCGATGCAGATGGCCTCGTCGGCCAAGTGCACGTGGAGGGACTCTTCGTCCGCCTCCGAGTAGACGGCCATGGTACGTATGCCCATTTCCCGGCAGGCACGGATGATGCGGACGGCGATCTCTCCCCGGTTGGCGATGAGTACTTTTTCGAACATCGCTCTATCCTACTTCTGCGGTGCAACTTTGAAGAGCGGCTGGCCAAATTCAACGACCTGCCCGTCCCGAGCCAGCACCTCCACCAGAACGCCCTCCACGTCGGCCGGAATCTCGTTCATCACCTTCATGGCCTCAATGATGCACACGGTCGTGTCCACGGAAACGGCGCTGCCAATTTCCACGAAGGCCGGCTTCCCGGGCGAGGAGGAGCGGTAGAAGGAGCCGATCATGGGAGAGCAGATCGTCTGGAGGTCCACCTCCCGTCCCTCCGCCGGCCCCTGGGACAGTGCCGCCGGGGCAACGCAGACGGGGGAGGACAAGATCGTTTCGCCGCTCCCACGGCAGCGCCCCAGCCGCAGTCGACAGCCCGCCCGCTCCAGCTCCAGCTCGTCTAGCCCACATCGCTCCATCATCGCCGCCAATCGCTCGATTTCTTCTAGATCCAAAGGACGCTCTTCGGCAGCCATTGTCGGAACGATTGAAAATTTTTTTTCTCTGGCAACGTCCTTTTCGTCGCGCGAAACCCGGCCCACCGGCCAAACGGGCTTGCCTCTCGGACGCTATCCAACAACATATGACCATGGTGCACAGATTAAAGGCACTGCTCCCGCTGGCGTTTTGGTCGATCTCTGCTCTAGTTCACGCCGCCCCAAAGGTTTCCATCTGCATTCCCACCTATAGCGCGGAACCCTGGCTGCCGGCGGCCCTGGACAGCGCCTGTGGCCAGACCCTGGGGGACATCGAAATCGTCTGCGTCGACGACGGCTCCCGGGACGGCTCCCTCGCCATTTTAAAGTCCTACGCCGCAAAAGATCCGCGCATTCGCGTCCTCGAAAACGGGACCAATAGGGGGACGCACTACAGCCGCATACGTGCCATCCTCGCTGCGGAGGGTGAGTTCATTCTCTGGCTCGACTCCGACGATGAGCTTTTTCCGGATATCGCGGAGAAGGCTTTCGCCAAAGCGGAGGCGATGGGCGCGGACATCGTCCTCTACGGCGCGGAATTTTACGGGCGAATGGGGAAAAGAATTCAGTCCCCCTGGCATAGGATGCGGCTGCCGGAAACGGAGGGCCGACTGGATAGCGATGGGCTGATCGACCAGGTAATCGAGGGAAATATCTCGCCGACCTGCTGGGACAAGCTCTGGCGCCGGGAATGTTAGCAAAAAATGGCCAAAGACCTCCGCCCCTTCTCGGAGAAAAATCACATCGTGAAGCACGAAGATAATCTCCTTTTCTGGTTCGCACTAAAGCAATGTCGCAGCTACACGGTCTCATCCCTGCTTGGCTACAAAACTATGCAACATCGGGGGCAGGCGGCGAAGAATATGAAAAACCCGGTCTTCCTGCGCCGGTGGGCACTGGATGCGGCCACTATTCAGCGAAAAATTCTTTCCTCCGAAGAAGATGCGGCGCGGCGCGCGCTGGCCCGAAAAATGTTAAAAGGGCAATTCGAATGGGTGGTTTTATCCCTCATTGCATCCCTGCCGGAAGAGGACAAGCTTGCCGTGTTCACCGCCTACGTCTCCTCCGTTCCCGAGCCGATGCGGAAGGAAATTCTGTCCGCCATGGAACGCCGGGACCGGAAACTCGTCGCAGACTACGAAAAAGCGACAAAGACTGGCGGAGATCGACTAATCCTCCTCGAAGAGAACCTGTAGAAATATTTTGCAGGCGGCGTAGCAGGCCCTTTCCCGGAGAATGTCGCGGCCGTTGGCGGTCAAATCAATGCGCTGGATGATCTCGCGCGTCGGCGTCCGGATGGCCAGCCAGAAGGCGCCGTCCCCCCGCGCGGGCCAGCCGGCGGGCGTACCGGCGACGGCGATGGAAAAATCACTGTCCAGGAGTTCCCGCACGCCGTTTGCCACGGCCAGGGCAACTTCCCGGCTGTGCGGCCCAAAATTTTCCAAAAAAACATCGGAAATTCCCAAAAGAGGCCAAAAGGACCTCTCTCCGCCGATCACTAGCCCGCCATCCAGGGCCCGATCCACGTCTGCCTCGCCGTGCCAGAGATTTGCGAGCATACCGCCGGTCAGCGCCTCGGCGAAGGCAACGGTCTGCCCCCGCCGCAGCAGTATGGCCACGCACATGGCGATAAGCGAAGCGACATTCTCCCCCGCACCACCTTGGAAGGTGTAGCGGGCGCCGTCCGGCGAACCGTCGATCGCCCGTATGCCGCTCCGATCCATTTCGCTCTTGACTTCATCGGCTACGGCCTTGACTGGTACCTGTCAAAGCGAAAGTTTTGTCTAGCGCGGGGGCGTATGGATTCGATCTCGCGAGGCAGGACGGTGTTGCGTGCCGGAGACGGGTGGTTGGCTCCGTTATCAATCCATCCAATGTCAGTAAATGGCAAAGATAACATCATTAGGGGTCTCAAGTTCGGTTCGAGAGAATCGGCCCTTGCGGCTGCCTAGTACCCTATGCCGCTCCTGGTAGCGGCACGTCGCGGGGGCTGACCGCCTGCTAGGTCTCCGCGGCGACAAATAGCGGGCGGGGCCGCGGACCGTGCGTATCCGCGGTCGCATTTTACGCACTCGCTCGCGCGGTTTTGCCGCAGCAGACCGCGGCGGGTTAGACAAAAGTTGCGGCTACGCACGTAGAGGTACCGCCCGAGAGCGCGGGAGACGCGGGTTCGACTCCCGCCGCCTCCACCAAAATTTCAACCGAACTAGGGACTTTCGCTAACGGATTGCCAGAAATTGGACCGCGCCCTAGGGCTTCCTAGGTGGGCAGTCTCAGTCGGGAGGAAATTCTTAAAATTCTGCTGCAGGAGGTGGAATTGCTTGCAGCCGAAGGAGTAGACGCATTACCGGTCGGAGAGAAAGAAATAGAAAATCTTCGACGGGAACCGGCGCCGGCAGAGGACCACAAAAATTTGACGGTTCCCCAGAGTCCGCCGGAAGGCGCAATTCCGCCCCCAATCCCCTTCGCCCTGCCGGCCGGCGACAAGGGAACCCGCTGGAACGCCCTGCGGGAGATCGTACTCGGCTGCCCCGTCTGCCGAAGCCACGTGAAGCCTTCCCTGTCCGTAGTGTTCGGCGTCGGGAACTTGGACGCGGACATCTTTTTCTGCGGCGAGGCGCCCGGAGCGGACGAGGAGCGGCAGGGGGAGCCCTTCGTGGGGCGGGCCGGCCAGCTGCTGAACAAGATAATCGAAGCCATGGGACTGCGTCGCAGCGATGTATACATTGGCAACGTCATGAACTGGCGACCGGAAATGCCCACTTCCTACGGAAATCGGCCGCCCAGCCGGGCGGAGATGGAGTTCTGTTTGCCCTACCTGCGGGCACAGGTGGAAATTGTTTCGCCAAAGGTGATTGTGGCGCTTGGCGCGTCGGCGGCCAACGGGCTCCTCGGCTACGACCCGGACCGGCGCCTGGGGGACGTGCGGGGCCGCTGGCAGGAATTCGAAGGCCGACCCCTCATGGTCACCTACCATCCGTCCTATCTGCTTCGCAATCCTAGCCCTACGGCAAAGCGCAGCGCCTGGGAGGACATGCTGGCGGTGATGGAGCGGCTCTCCCTGCCCATTTCGGAACGGCAGCGAAATTTTTTCCTTTGACCGAATTCCCCTCCGCCAACCGTCCGCAAGAATTTTGTTCCCAAGCGCGCCGGATCCGCTAATCTTGGGCCGATGAAGATCTACGTCGACGGAGTCCCCTACGGGGAGCGCGACGCGCGCATTTCTCTCCTGGACAGGGGAATGCGAGCCGGCCTGGGCCTGCGGGGCCACTTCCTTTGCCGGGATGGTGCCTTTTTTGCACTCGACGGCCGACTGGAGCAGATGCAGTCCGCGGCGAAGGAGCTGGCCCTGCCATTCCCCTGGGAGTTACCGGACATAAAGGAATCTCTTGCGGTGACTTACGACATGAACGGCTTCGACGGGCGGGAGGCGCTGCTGGAGCTCATTCTGACGGCTGGAGCGGAACCGAAGGGAAAAGTGGATGGGGAAAAACCGCCGGAAGAGGAGGAGTTTTTTGCCCAGCCGGCCCATGCGGTGACGGCAAAGAAAATAGTACGACAAGAGCGGCAGCCGGTTCGGCTGGAACTGCTCCGGGACAGCGATCTCTCCGCCGCTACAGTGCTGCGGGAAAGGTATCTGCTAGGTCAGACGACGACCGCACTGGCCCGCGCCCGCGCCGGCGCCGGCGCAATTCTGCTGGGATCGGACGGAAACGTCGCCGCCTGCACGGAGGGAGAGCTCTTCGCCGTGACGGACGGCCACCTGTGGGCGCCGGAAGCCCCCTATGGCACGGTGGACCGGAGCAACGCGCTGGAATTGCTGAGCGATCTGGAGCGGCCCTGCGCGGTTCGGTCCGTGCGGCCGAAGGAATTGAACGGTGTGAGCGAGTGCTTCCTGCTGACGGACGACTGGGAGCTGGTTCCCGTTGGCGCCATCGGAAAGGCGGTGGTCGGGAGCGGGAAGGCGGGACCGGTGGCCGCCGCGCTCGCCGAAGATCTGCCCAAAAAGCTCTGGGCAAAGGCAAAAGCGCCTTTTTAGGAAAAGAGGTCCGTGGAGCGGCCCGTCACACTGTTCGCTCTGGGCAACCGGCACCCGGAACCGCTCCCGCCCGGGACCGTCCGCGGCCAGTTCCTGCGGGAAGCATTCGCCGGCGGCAACTGCGACGTCGCCGTTCGCGGGCAGGAGCCGGCCGGTCGGGCCCTCCTCTGGGCGACTAAGGATTTGGAAACTTCGCCGGGCCAGCGCTTTTTGGAGTTGGCCCTGGCGGCGGAGGCACTTCTGGATTTTTTTGGAGGGGCACCGGACCTGCTCCTGCCCTACTGCGACGGCTGCCGCTCCCACCGGCCCAGCACGGTCCGCGCCCTAGCCCGCTCGCTGGCCGCCCTGCCGGTCCGCTCCATCGTCTTCTTCGACCTGCACCGGGAGGATATTTTGGATCTCCTTCCCCAAAAAGCCGTTCACTTGCCGACCCTGCCCCTCTGGGCCCAGTTCGCCGAAAAACTTTCCCCGCCCGTGGACTGGGTAGTGGCGCCCGATCTGGGCCGCGCAAGGGCCGCTGCGGACCTGGCCAAGCTCCTCTCTGCCGGCACGATCGCCCTGGACAAGGGCAGGCCCGAAGAGCCGCTCCCGCCGGAGGTCAATGGCCGCCATGTCCTTCTCTTCGATGATGAAATCGTCAGCGGCCGCACCCTCCAGTGCGCCCTAGGGCGACTGGGGCGGGCCGGAGTAAAGTCCGTCGCCATCGCAGTTAGCTACGCCCTCTGCCCCGCGACTGCGCTGGCCACGCTCGCCGGGGAACCGTCCGTTCGCGCCCTGGCCGTCGGCGACCTCATCGCACGGCCCGCGCCGCCCTGCGGGACCGTCCCACTGGCAATCCCTCTCCTGGAACGGTTTCTTGCCATTGGCGATGAGCAGCGCGCGGGGGGAATTGCGGGAACTGGAGCGGCCAATGGCCTTTTGTAGCACTAATCCCTCCGGCAGAACAAGTTCGAGATCAGACGGAACTTCCAAAATGGCCACCGCTTCCGGTCCGGCCGATTGAAGATGCCTATGCAGAAGATTTAAGTGCCGATGCGGATCCCGGCGGAGCGATTCGTAGGGCGGGTCGCAGAAAAGCAAATCCGGAGCGGCGCCGATGGGCACGGAAAATGCATCGCCGCAGCGGACTATGAATTGCTCGGAAAAAACGCGGGCGGCGGAACAGGCGGCACTGAGGTTCTTCCTAATTAGTGCGCAACACTCCCGGCTCCTCTCCACGAAAATGCCGGACTTGGCCCCGCGACTCAGCGCCTCCAGCCCGTAGCTGCCCACGCCGGCGAAGAGATCGGCGAAGCGGCCGTAGCCCTTTCCCATCGCCGTGAGCGCGGAAAAAACCGCCTGCCGAAGGGCATCGGTGCTGGGCCGAATGTCGAAATCTCTGGGGCAGGACAGGAGGATGCCGCGGGCGAGCCCGCCCGTGATGCGCACTATTCTTCCTCCAGCCGAGCCAGCCGCTCCCGGAGGGCTTTTATGGAAAAACCCCTAGCCACGAGCAGTTCTGCCCCGCACCGGCTCTCTCCAAATTCCCGCACGGCCACTACCCAGTCCCAGTCCACGTAGCGGAGCCACGGCTCCGGCCCGGCCGCCTCGACGGCCAGGCGGCGCCGGCAGGAGGGTGGCAGGACCGCGTCCCGGTAGTCCGCCGGCTGGCGGGCGAAGGCCTCCAGGCAGGGCAGGGAGAGCACGCGGCAGTGGGGAAAGGGCTGGGCGGCGAGGAGGGCCAGCCCCACTTCGCTGCCGCTGGCCAGCAGGAGGGATCGGAGGGGCGGCTCTTCCGGCCGAACGACGTAGCCGCCCAGCCGGGCGCCGGCCCGCCGGTCGGCGCCGGTCAGCGGACCCAGGTTCGGCAGCTCCTGGCGGGAAAAGATGAGGGCCGTCGGCCGAGTCCCGTTGTCCAGCGCCAGGGCAAAGGCTCCCACGCACTCTTCCCCGTCGGCGGGCCGGACCACGTCCAAGTTGGGGATGGCCCGCAGGGAGGTCAGCGTCTCCACCGGCTGGTGCGTGGGGCCGTCCTCACCCACGGCGAGAGAGTCGTGCGTAAAAATATAGAACACCGGCAGCCGGGCCATGGCGCTGAGTCGGATGGCGGGGCGCAGGTAGTCGGAAAAAACCAAAAACGTGGAGGCGGCCGGCAGAAAAATACCGTCGTAGGCCAGGCCGTTCGCAATGGCCCCCATGGCGTGTTCCCGAGTGCCGCACTGGATGTTACGGGCTGCGGTACAGTCGGCGGAAAGGGTCGGCGAGCCGGCGATGGCCGTGCCCGTCGAGGAGAATAGATCCGCACTCAAACTTATGAGGGAAGGCAAATTCCGCGCGACTTCCTGGAGCAGCGCCGAACCGCTTCGCCGGGTGGCCAGCGGGGCAGCGCCAAAGGGAGGAAATTCGGCCAGCAGCCGATCGCCGCTGAAGGACTTGCGGCAGAGCAGATCCAGCAGGTCACCGTGCCGTTCGAGGACGAAGGAGAAGCGCTCCTGCCAGCCGATGCGGGTGCGCCGCCGTTCCCCGGCCAACTTTTCGAAAAACTGCCGCACATTTTCCGGGACGGTGAAGGGCTCTTCGCCGGGGCAGAGCTCTTCCCGGGCGGCCCGCAGCGCGGCGCGGTCCAGCGGTAGGCCGTGGACCCGATGGCCGCCGGCGACGGACGGAACTCCATTTCCCGCAACCGTCCGGGCGATGATGGCCTGGGGCCGGCCGCAGGGGAAGGAGCGGGCACGCTGGAGTGCCCCGTGGAGCTGCTCCAGGTCGTGGCCGTCCACCGACTGCACGGACCAGCCGAAAGATTCCAAAGTGGCTGCCGTGGTAGGCTTTTGCGAGTCCGCCGCCGGACCATCCAGCATGATCCCGTTGCTATCGTAGATGAGGATCAAATTCCCCAGCTCCCAGAGGCCGGCAAGCGAAAGCGCCTCCAACGCAACGCCTTCCTGCATACAGCCGTCGCCGGCGAGGCAGACCGTCCTGCCCTCCAGCAGGGACACGTCGCTACCCAGGCGGGCCGCCAGCAGCTGCTGGGACAGAGCCATGCCGACGGCGTTGGCCACGCCCTGGCCCAGGGGACCGGTGGTGCATTCCACGCCGAGGGAGCGGGAGAATTCCGTATGGCCGGCGGCGGCGCCCCCACGGCGGAAAAGGCGCAGGTCCTCCAAAGGGACGGGAAAGCCGGCCAAATGCAACCAACTGTAAAGGAAAGCGCTGCCGTGGCCGGCGGAGAGGACGAAGCGGTCCCGGTCCAGCCAGCCCGTATCTGTGCCGTCGCAGCGGAGGAATTTTCCAAAAAGTACGGCACCGATCTCCGCGCAGCCCAGGGCCATACCCATGTGCCCGCTCCCCGCCGCCGCCAACATGTCCAGAACCAGCGCGCGGGCCGCGCGGGCCACTCCGGCAAGAGTATCCCGCTCGCCTTCGCCGAGCGAAACTGGGCACGCCGTGTAATCCGCGCAATCGCCGCAGACCCCTCCGCAGTCCATCGGCCCATGGCAGCTCACCGCAAGCCGTTGTCAGCATAAAAATTTGGAGCGGACCCGGAAAGATATTCTGCCGGCAAAAATCGGAGGGATTAAAATTTTTCATTGCTCCGGCGCGCTCTAGCGGCGACACTCTCCCGTGAGAAAGCAAATTGGGCAGTTTTTGGGCCTGGGAATCCTTTATCTCCTTCGCGGGATAGCCTTCGGTGCGAACGTAGCCGTCCCCTGGACCTATCCGGCCGAAGATGGCACACTGCAAGCCGTTGAAAGTGCAGGAAACGGCGATAGGCTCTACTTCTCGGAGAGCACCTTTGTCTTTAGCGAGCAAGTTTCCGTAGAATTAGATAAATTCCTCGGCCTCTGTGGCTCAGAATTCGACGGTTCCGGCCGACCCACGACGGTTTTGCAAAAGGCCGAGGGGGCCGAAGGTCGGTTCTTTGATTTTGCTGGAGCCGCTGGCGACGTTTCGGCCCTCACATTCGAGGGGGAAAACTCACCGTACGGAGGGGCGCTTTCGTCTGTCGTCTTCTCCGGCAACATCCAAAGCTGCGTATTCGCGAACAATTCGGAATCGGCGGAAGGTGGGGCTGTCTTCTGTAAATGCTTCGAAGGAAACATTCAGAGCTCGTTTTTTATAAATAACTCATCCGGGACAGACGGCGGGGCGCTTTGCGTAGAAGGGATAAATTCCCCTATTCAATACTTCATCGGCAACATTCAAAATTCTATCTTTTCGGGCAATTCGACCGCCAATGGGGGACGCGGCGGGGCAATCTACTTCGACAAATTCTGCTCCGAAGATGGCGATGACCAGGCGGATTTGGGCGGAAGCTACTTTTTGGGAAACAGCGCAGGTATTTTGGGCGGAGCGCTTTATGCATCCGTAGATGCTCAATTGGCGGCCCGGTCCGGCGATGTGATTTTCCAGAGAAACTTAGCCGATGGGCACCCCAATGGGATGCACTTTGCCAACTTAAACAATGGCCAAAGGATCCTCATTGGGGCAGCAGAGGGCCATACCTTTTGGAACTACGACCCCATTTGGAGCGGCACCTCCGACGGCGAAAAGCTCGCCCATCAGAACCTCTTCCTGGAAATTAACGCGAATAGCGGGGAGACGGGCACGGTGCTCTTTGATCGCCACCGATCGGACATTTGGTTTCAAGGTGCCAACGGTGCAACGGTTTTCAACGGTACACTGGCACTGCAGAATGGGGCTTCCTTCGGTGCCAGCGAGAGCAATGTGTGGGGATTTCCCGCCAATGCGGGCCGTTTTACGCTGAAAGAGAGCGCCACCCTACGGATCGCCTACGGCCAGGATATCAAGCGTTACGAATTCAACGAAAGCACATTTAAACTGGAATCCACCCTGGAATCCGTGCCCTACGATCCAGATTCCATGCGGAGCGGAATCTACGCCGGCATAGCGGATCTGCTGGGGAATTTGCAATTCATTCTGCCGCTAAATGTTACGACTAACACCCCCATGCTCTCGATCCCGTTTGGGGAAGTTACTGTTAGCCCATCGACCATAATCGACGTTGGCGTGAGTCCCTACGGCGACGGGCCATTCGCGCTTTCGGAGGGACAGTCGGTGACATTGTTGGATTGCGCTTCATTGGACTGCGAGCGGACGACCTTCCCCAACTGCGACGGATCGAGCATTCCCAACGTACGGACCGGCTACCACTTCTCCGTTCTACAGGACGGCAATCGAATTTTAGCCAAATTTCTAGGGACGGGCAGCGGAAGTTCGTCCTCCGGCTCCAGCAGTTCGACGGCCTCCAGCTCGATCAGTGGAAGTTCCTCAATCGCAAGTTCGTCCAGCTCAAGCGGTGAAAGTTTTTCTTCCGGTTCCAGCGGCTCGGCGGCCTCCAGCTCAAGCGGATCGGATGTTGGTGCCATACGGCGCAAGATTTTGGGCGAAGGATGGCTGGCGGGCGTTGCCCTAGTAAACGGCGGCGGAGATCGGCTGGAATTCCCCGTTGCGAAAAGTGTGGCCACCTTCTGCTCCCTCGATGGGAGCCTGGAATGGCACAGGGAAAATCCACACCTCAAAGCGCACGGCACCTCCCTTGCGGCTGGACTTACGGGCGCGGCCGGCCCACTGACCTGCGGCCTATTTTTCGAGGGAATATTCGCCAGAACGGACTCCGGGAAAGAGTGGGACGGCGAATGGGAGATTTCCGGCAGAGGACAAGCCCGAGCTATCGGTGGTGGAGCGTTCTTGCTCATAGATTTCGAATGGGCCTCCGTGGACTGCCCTCGCATAGAGGTGGCCATCCGGACCGGGCGCCTGCGAAATCGCTGGAATGTCAAAGATAGTTCCGGAAACGGGCTGGCCTTCGACGGAACCGCTCCCTACGTTGGAATTCGGCTGGGCGCCGCCTACGGCCTTCTATGGAAAGAAAAATTTCCCATCAACTTCTACGGCAAATGCTTCTGGTCCCATCTGTTCAGCGAAGAGTTCGAAGGCGAAGGAATTTTCTTTCGCTACTTGGACTCCTTCCGCCTGCGGCTGGGCGGCCGGCTCACCTATCCGGCCGATCGGAGACTAGTACCCTTGTTCGGAGCATACTATGAACAGGAGCTGGCCGGAACGGCGGTGGGCAGCGCGGAGGGGTCGAAAATCCCACAGGCAACATTGCGGGGCGGCAGTGCCGCCGGCGAAGGGGGCTTCTCCTACCGGCCTATTTCGCATGTCGCCGTGGACCTGCTAGTTCGCGGATCCGCGGGCCGAGAATCAGGCATAAGTGCATCTATCGTAGGAAAATATGAATTTTAAAGCGGCGCTCGGCACTGCCTTCGATCGCAACAAAAGAGAAAAAAGTGTAAACTTTTTGCTTGCACCGCTCTATTTTTTTCGCAACATCCACCCCATGGGTGTCCATATTCTAAAGAAGGCTGCAGGTGCAGTCTTTATCCTATCATCTCTCGCCGCCACTTCCGCAACGGCATTCGGGGCTTCTATTCGGTGGGACGCCGCCACAACAAATAATGGCCTTAGCACCACCAACGTAAATAACGCTTTTTCTGGAGTTAATGAAAGTGATAATTTTCTGAGAATTCCGGGGGGGACATTTGAATTTACAGAACCAGTTTCCAGTAGCAAGAATTTCGCCCTACTAGGAGATAACGATGGAAATAAAACAGTTCTGACGAAGAAAGAGGAGGAAGGAAGTCGTCCGGCAAGGTTTTTCTTTTTTACTGAAAACGGCGGAGGCTATAGCGGAATTCAAAATATTACGTTTGACGGACAAAACTACCTGGTAACTAACGATAAGGAACATAAACTTATAGGTGCTGCGATCAGATGCGATGGTACTTTTTCCGGTGGAATTCGGAGTTCTTTCTTTACGCAAAATAGAACTCTGACTAATGGAGGAGCAATTTTTTGCCGTGACTTTTCCGGCGGAATTGTAAGTTCTACTCTAGAAAATAACAGGGCCAACGATTTCGGTGGAGTTGTTTACTGTCAAATATTTAATGGTGAACTTGCGAATTCTATCTTTAGAGGTAATAGTAGTGGTCACTCCGGTGGAGTGATCTGCGCCGATAAAAATTTTTCCGGCGGGATCGCCAACTGTTTTTTTGAGGATAATCGAGTAGCACCTATTGAAGGTGGCAACGGACTACTCGAACGGTACGGTGGAGTAATTGGCTGCGACGGTAACATCTCCGGCGGTATTTCCTTCTGCATGTTTAAGAACAACGGAGTCGACGGAGGTTCGGGCGGAGCGCTCTCCTGCACTGGAACTATCTCGGACAAAATCGTCCACTCCATCTTCTCCGGCAACGTAGCGACCGGCTCAAATAATGTGATCTGCTACGGCGGCGGAGCAATTTGTTGCGGCAATCTCATGGGCGCGGACAACGACGCCTACGCGGACCTGGGCGGCAGTTTCTTCCTAAACAACTCATCTGATGGCTTTGGTGGAGCAATCTATGTGCACGAAAATGCCAGACTAGTAGCCCAGTCCGGCGACGTGGTCTTTCAGGGAAACTTTCGCTACAATCCTCTAACGCCGACGGCACTCACACACTTTCCCATTTTCGTTCCCGGCTGCAGTGCGGAGAGCTCCCTGGAGAGCTCACTGTCCCGCCGGCGGCCGGCAAAAGATGGTCCGGAAGTGCAGAATATGCCTAGCGGCATATACTTCGCCAACGCCGGAACGGACGGCGCCGTGGTTGCCATTGGTGCAGTCGACGGCCGCACGTTTTTTAACTACGACCCCATTCGGGGTGGCGTTAGTACGGCGGGCGTTCGCAGAAACACCACATTCCGAATCAATCCGGACGATAGCCACGGGGGAACGGTCCTCTTCAACTGCTACCGGTCGGGTGTCTGGTTCGAAGGAGACGAAGGTGCGACGGTCTTCCACGGCACGATGGTGCTGCAAAATGGAGCCTCCTTCGGCGCCGGCGAAAATAACTACATCGACGATCTACTCTCCTGGATGCCGGAATCCGTTACTTCTATTGGACACACCACAGCCAACGCCGGCACTTTCACGCTCCAGCCGGACGCCACTCTGCGAGTCGTCTATGGTCAAAGCATCGAACAGTTCAAGCTCATAGGTGCCACCAACCAAATTATGAGAAGCACGGTACCGGTGCCCTACGCGCCAGAGGAAATGCGGAGCGAGATCGGTGCCGGGACGACGCACCTGCTGGGTAGACTGCACTTCGTTCTGCCACCGAATATTATGGAAGATACGCCCCTGCTCACGATTCCCAACGGAATCACATACATCGGCGATGCGGCCACGGTGGATGTGGGCGTAAATGGCTGCACCAACGAAGAATTCACGCTGCCCGAGGGACAGACCGTAACCCTCCTCCAGTGCAATTCGCTAGAGACTAACGCGCACTCCTTCCCGGACTGCCACGGCGCCACTATCCCCAACGTCCGCTCCGGCTACAGGTTTCGCGTCTGGACTGACGCCAATCGACTGCTGGCCAGCTTTATCGGCCACATAGAGTCCGATCAGTCTGCCCCCCACTACAAGTCCATCGGCGACGGATGGTTGGCCGGCGTTGCGCTGGTGAACGGCTGCGAAGATCAATTGGCAATCGCGAGGGCAGGGAAGGTCTCCGTCTTCTGCTCCGCCTCCAATGGAAAAAAGCGCTACAAGAAGAATTCCGCCGCCGAAATCCGGGGGACCACGCTCGTCGCAGGTGTGAGCGGTGGAGCGGGCCCGCTGACATTTGGTGGATTTGTGGAGGGCGCTTCCGCTAAAAATCACACGGAAGATGACGGGGCGACGGCCACGGGCAGCGGAAAGTGCGAAGCCATCGGAGGTGGGCTCTTCGCTCGGCTGAGCCTTCTCGCCTCGGGCGAACTGCACCTAGCCAGCGAGTTTTCCGTCCGCAGCGGAAAGCTCCACGACCGCTGGGACGGCAAAGAACCGCTCGCCGAAAAATCCTTCGACGGTCGGGTGCCCTACTATGGAGCTCGGGCGGGATTTAACTGCAGCCTGGAAAATCCCAACGGCCACTCCCTCGAATTCTACGGCAAATATCTCTGGGCACATCTCACTGGAGAGGACGATCTTGCGGACGGCACGGTCTCCTTTTGGAGCATAGATTCCCATCGAGTTCGCCTGGGGAGCCGACTCCTCGGCCCGTCCACTTGGACGCTATCCCCGTGGGGCGGAGCCTACTACGAGCGTGAGTTCTCCGGGAAAGTCGGTGGCAATGTGGATGGAGCGGAAGTTTCCGAGCCATCACTAAAGGGCAGCTGCGTAGTTGGCGAACTGGGGCTCCTGTTCCGACCCAATCCGGCATCCGCCGTGGAGCTGGCACTGCACGGCTCTCTGGGTTCGCGGGAGACTCTATCCGCTTCACTCAAAGTAAAATACGAATTCTAAGGGCCGCCTAGGGAAAACTAGGAGGGCAAAGGGTTCCCCGCGCCGCGGAAACGCGGCGCGGGGAATTTCATATAAAATCGTCTCGGATAAAAAACTCAGTTGCGTAGCTGGCCAAAAATCGCCCGGCGGAATGGGGCGGCTGGGGTTGCCTTTGGGGAAACGGCCCCTAGGGACTTTCCGTGCGAAACATTGCTTTTATCGGATCCGATGCCATCGGCGAAAAAACTCTCGCCTGGCTGGCGGAAAGGGACGGGGAACTGTTCCGGCTGGTCGGCGCCGTCTGCGGCCACGACGGCCGCGGCGGCAGGGGGATGAAGCTGCAGGCCAATCCCATCGGAGAACTCGCCGGACGGCTGGGCCTGGAGCTGCTGCGGACGGACCGGCCCAACGGAGAACTGCTCCCCTGGCTCCGGGAGCGGGAAGTGGATCTGGCCATCGTCTTTGCCTACGGGCACATCCTGAGTCAATCGCTGCTGGACGGCCCGCCGCTGGGCTTCCTCAATCTGCACGCTTCCCTCCTGCCGGAACTGCGCGGGCCCAGCCCCATCGAGGGGGCGATTTTGCAGCGGAAGGAAAAAACGGGCATTTCACTCATGAAGCTAGTGCGGCGCATGGACGCGGGACCGGTCTATGGCACCGTCGATCTGTCCATTGAAAGGGGAGAAACGGCGCCGGCGCTGCGGAAAAAACTGGGAGAACTCGCGCCGGCACTGCTCGACGCCTACCTGGCAGGAATCTTGGCCGGCTCACTACAGCCGGAAGCGCAGGACGAGTCCCGGGCCACCTACACGGCAATGATCCGAAAGGAGGACGGGCTGTTAGACTTCCATCTCCCGCCGGATCGGCTGGAGGCCCAGGTGCGGGCCTACCAAAATTGGCCCGGCAGTTTTTTCCCTCTCCGGGACGTGACCGTCCGGGTCGGCCGGGCGGAAGTGGGCCCAGAACTCGCCGACGGAGCGGCGGGGACCGTGCTGGGGCTGCGGGGGGACGCCCTAGAAATCGCCGCGGCCGGCGGGGTCCTCCGCTGCATTGAGCTGCAACTACCTACGAGGAAAATGCAGCCGGCCCGGGTCGTCTGGGATCGGCTGGTCGCCGAAGGGAAGGTCTAGCCGTTCGCCGAGCCGGCCGGGCCAGCGGCGGCACTGCTCCGCCGAACGGCGCTCCAGCCGGCTCCGCAGCCCCGCTTCCCGCTGTTGCAGCTGCTGGAAAAAAGCCCGGCAGGGGACCGCTTCTCCGCCGAGTGCCGAGACGGCGGCCCGCAGCCCGCCGTCGTCGCTGACGACCGCCAGGGCGGCGGCGGGGTCCCGCCGCCGAATCCGGCGGGCCAAGGCCACCAGAAGTCCGTCGGCGCTGACCCCCGTCGGCGTCCGCAGGATCGCAAGGCCCGGGTGCGGGGACGCGCTCTCCGGGATCGGTCCGACCGCTCCGCCGTCGTAGACCAGCAGGACTTGCCGGCCGGCCGGGAGCACCGACAGCAGCCGTTCCAGCTCCGCTGCGGCGGCGGGAAGATTTTTCGGCATGAACTTTTGAAACTTTTCGCAGCAGTGCAAAACATTCAGAGCGTCGACGATAAGATAGGAGACCACCGGAAGTGGCAGGCTTCCCGAAGGCGGCGGAACCGTCAAGGGGTTCTCAAAATTTCTCACCGCTTCTCCCGAACCGCGGCATCGGCCTAGCCCCGGCTACCTGCCTTTTCCCAAGAAATTTTCACAGAGCCGTCCCCCCTTCTAGTAGACTTGATTGTCATTCCCAATTTTTTCAGCGCGTACTCGCTAGTTGCGATCCACTGCGTGCTGACGTTGTAGGCGGTGAACTGATTTGTCGGACTGCCAATTTCGCCCAAAAGTCCCGCAAGCTCTATCACGTCATTTTTCGATAGACCCAACTTTTGCCGAATTTCCGTTTCGACCATGAGAGTGAGCTCGCTTGCCTCTCGCGACTTATTATTCTTTACCCTTTCGACGATGGAGTCTAGAATCTTGTAGTGGTCCATTACATATGCATTATGAGTTTTAAAAATGAACTGGCAAGCGCTCGGCGGAAAGCGGGAGCAAACTGCCTAGCAGAGTAGAGAATCGAAAAAGTGCGCTCGAAATAGCGTCAAAGATTAGATTCAATGAGACTGCGGCCAGTCATTTCTTCGGGGCGCTCTATGCCCATGATTTGGAGCACGGTTGGAGCGATGTCGCAAAGACGACCGCCCTCCCGCAGCCGCCGGCCCTCCAGCTCCCTTCCGTAGATGAGTAGCTCCACGGGGTTTGTGGTATGTTGGGTGTGGGGAATGCCGTTGAGGGGGTCCCACATCTGTTCCGCATTGCCGTGGTCGGCGGTGACTACGACTGCCGTGTCCGTGCGGTCCGCGGCGGCCAAAATGTCTCCGATGCAGCCATCCACGGTGGCCACCGCTTCCTTGGCGGCGGAAAAATTGCCCGTGTGGCCCACCATGTCCGTGTTGGCAAAATTCACCAGATAGAAATCGAATTTTTTCGACAGCAGCGCACCGACGAAGGCGTCCCGGACCGGTCGGGCGCTCATGGCGGGGGCGAGATCGTAGGTGTCCACGTCCCGTCGGCTGGCAATGAGCGTGCGCTCCTCACCGTCGAAGGGCTTCTCCCGGTAATCGTTAAAGAAAAATGTCACGTGGGCGTACTTTTCCGTCTCCGCCGTTCGGAACTGGCGCAACCCCAGCCGGGACAGGTAGGCGCCGAGGATGTTCCCCATGGGGGGCGGTTTCGGAAATAGGACATTTGGGCAGAGGTCTTTCTCGTATTCGCACATGGTGGCAAGGGACAGGTCCAGCGGCCCACTCCGGCGAAAATGTGGAAAGTCTTTCGCCAGAAGAGCTTTGATGATTTCCCGGGGCCGATCGCCGCGGAAATTGAAAAAGATGAGCCCGTCCCCGTTTCCGACGGCGCCGGCAAAATTCCCCTCCCCGTCCCAGATTTGCGTTGGCGGGAGAAACTCGTCCCCCACGTGATTTTCCGAGGAGGGATTCGCGTAGTAGCGCTCCACCGCCTCCTGCGGCGACCGGGCCCGCTCCGCCCCCTCGCCCACGAGACAGCGGTAGGCCCGCTCCACCCGATCCCAGCGAGTGTCCCGGTCCATGGCCCAAAAGCGGCCGATGACCGTCGCAATCTGCCCGATTCCGGAACAGGCCTCCTCCAGCCGCTTCAGGTAGCCCAGACCGCTCTTCGCGGGCGTATCCCGTCCGTCCATGATGGCGTGGAGGTAGATGCGCGGCAAATGGGCCCGGCCGGCGATGGAAAGAAGGCCAATCACGTGCCGCAGAACGGAATGCACGCCGCCGTCGGAGCAGAGGCCAACCAGGTGCAGCTTGGAGCCGCTGCGCCGCACCGCAGAAAAGATTTTTTCCAGGACCGGATTTTTTTCCAGTTCGCCGCTCTCCATGGCCCTGTCGATGCGGACGATCTCCTGGTGTACCAGCCGGCCGGCGCCGATATTCTGGTGGCCCACCTCGCTGTTCCCCATGACGCCGGCGGGGAGCCCCACGTCCAGCCCGCTGGCGGCGATCTCCGTCCGGGGCCAGTCCCGCCGGAGCCGCTCCATATTCGGCGTCGGGACTCGCCTCGTGGCATCCCACTGGGCCAAACTCGCGGAATGGTTCTCCCCCCAGCCGTCCCGAATAATCAGCGCCACCCGCCGCACCGTGTGGGTTTTACAAATTCTCCCGGTCCCGGCAATGGTTTTTTTGCACGGAGCGCAGTGTCGGGAAGAATTTACCGCCCTATTCGACCTTGAGTGCCTCTTTCCACTCGGAAACATCCCCAATGTCGGAGACGGTCCCACCGCCCATGGGCACCGGGTAGCTCTGCCGTCGGCGACTGCCGCCCTTGGCCCTTTCCGAGCCGTCGAGGGAACTCTGCGGAAAAACGCCAACATCAGCTACCCCATGGCAGGACAGGGAAACTACGGCAAAAGCGCCCTCCCCGAGCAGGCCATCCAGCTGCGGCCAGGCTTGGCCATTCAAAAGTTCGACAAACACAGCAACCATTTCCTGAACATCTTTCCCGCGGGCCTCCGTCCCCTTCATAGTGCCAAAGGGCACTTCGGCCGTGACATGCACCCTTCCGCGGAACGCATCCACGCGGAGACCGCGCCACTCCTGCGTGAAAGAAATGAAATCCGCATCCGGGTGCTCCGCCGCATGGCGCTCCCGCCCAAAGATCGGATCTGTGAGGGCGTTGGCCGGGAAATTACTCACCTGCATGGGCGAATGGCCCTCCCATCTCGTCACCTTTAGGACCTGCTTCCGCAAAAGAGGATTTGTCAGATCTATGTACATATTTTGACAAAATTCCCCCACATCTCCACCGATGGAACCGGCCATCTGCTTCTCTCTATCGCTAATTTTTGTACTTTCCATGAAAATCCCTCCCCTTCGTCTCCTAAATCTATTTAGAAATAAAGCCAGCACTTCTGCAGAACGCTTTTAGCGAGCCACGGAGCAATCTGTTCCCATCAACGCCATACTGCGCAGGCGGAAGACTTCCCGAAATAGTACTTCCCGGAATCGGAAACATCAGGCCCATCGTTCTTGCGAACTCTTCTCCGTCTTCAGTTAGCTTCACGGCGGCCAACTGCCTGGAGTGCGATCCTTCCATCTGGGCTTTTTTATCCTCGGAAAGTTTTGCTATATATTCTTCTGCGCCCAAAGACGGCACTGCTTTCGGTCCCCAATTCGCTAGCAGCTGCTCGAATTTTTCCCCGGAATCAACTGTTTCGTGCGGTTCGAGATACCTATCACTTATGGGAGGATTATTTAGTAAAGATTCAAGCTCGGTGGACGGGACAGTGCCGCTGGGCAGCATTCCCGGCAGCATGACTCTGGCCGCGTTTCTTGCAAAATCATATATTTCCGCAATATTTCCGCCAACCGGGTTGAAAAGCACTGGCCACCCGACTGTCGAACTAACCGCTCCAGCAGAGCGATTATTTTCTCCAAAAACACATTCCTTTACACACTTAGAGATATTTATTAAGTCGTAGTCTACGACGTAGAGGTGCCACTCTCTGTCCGCGCCCTTCCCCCATACGACGTTTGCCCCGTGCAAATCAACCTGTCCGGTGAGCGTGCCTACCATGCCAATGCACGCCAACTCCTTATAAAATCTACCTCTCTTTACCGCGGTGTCGAGCGCTTCCGGCGGGGGATTACTGAAGTTGCGAAGATCTTCCACGAGCGGAAAAGCAATGCCGGGTTCGCCATTTTGGTTATGGCACAGAGTCGGACTTAAAAATGGGTTGTCGTCGAGAGGAATCCCAATATCTTCGCAGATAATTTGAGAAACCTGATGCGTAAACATAATATTGCTAGCGAGCGCTGTCGGTGAAAGCGCAATTCTAGACTGTGCCATCAGCCCAATTAATTGTCCCGTTGGCTCGGGGAAAGGCTTGAAAACCTGATCCCAATTTTCCGTCAAAAAAACTTGATTGCAAGCCCCCGAGGCCATCGAATCGTCTCTGCATAATATTTCGGTTTCCACGACCTGTTCCAATATCTCTGCATTCGGCGGATAAAGCGTGTTCCATCCTCCTGGAGCATCCTGAATGAGGTAGTCAGCACTCTCCATGACATCTTCATCTTTTAATGCGCTGCTCCACTGCTCGGTAAGGTCTGCCGCTAATTTTTCTGCCGTAATGGCGGGGGCTGCGGCAGGAGCGGCGGCCGAACTAATCCCCGCGGCCGGATCCACTGCGGCCGACCGCGGATCCACGGCCACTCTTGGACTCGCACTTGAACTAGATGAAACACTCACTGAATATCATTTTACAGAAATTTTCCGCAAAGACAAAAGGAACGTTCGCACTTCCCGCGAAAGCGCTCCGCTGCAACGGTAAAACCTGACCGTCCATCGCGCACGGAAAGAAAATTCTGGAGGCGCGGGACGGAATTGAACCGACGAATGGAAGTTTTGCAGACTTCTGCCTTACCACTTGGCTACCGCGCCACTGCACCTTCCCTGGCCATTCGCTTGGCGGCCGCAAGGAATTTTTTTGGGGATCTGGGCCAGCCGAGGAACATCGGACGCGAAACCCGTTGACGGGCCGCCATTCCGCCGGTAGGAAGGACCATGGCTTCCCGTCCCAGCGAAAAGCCAACTCCCAAGCCGCTTCCGCCGGCCGAATGGCCCAAGAGGCGCCTGCACGGCATCGCCTACGGCTGCCTGGCCTTGCTGCTGCTGGTGGCCCTCTTCGGCTACGATCCCGCCCAGTGCCCCTGGCTCAGCACGATGGCCAATGCGCCGGACGGACCTCACAACCCCATCGGCACCCTCGGCCTGTCGATCACCTTTGGCGGCCTTTCCGCATTCGGTCTGGCCTACCTGCTGTTTCCGATCTTCCTCCTCCGCGCCAGCCGCTGCCACATTTCTTCCCACAGTAGGCCCATGAGCCGCGGCCGACTCCAGGCCATGGCACTATCCCTCGCTCTGACTCCCATTTTTCTGGCCCAACTGCAGAGCAGCTTCGCCTTCCTCCGCCGCCGTTCCCTCGAGCGGCTCTTTCTGGACGGCCTCGGCGGCTGGATCGGTGACATCGCCTACTCCTACGCGTTCTTTTCCCTGCTCGGCGCCACCGGGACGGCCCTAGCCGTCGCCATTCCGCTATTTTTTTCCCTCTGGTGCGTTTTCACCGGCAAGGGCTCGCTGCCGGAGGCCATGGAGGGCGTTCTGGCTGAGGTAAGTCACTTTTTTTACGCATCAGTCCAACTCTTCCGGCGGCCCCGGGTCGGCCCGGGCGAGAGAAGGGTGGAAGCCAGCGCCTTCGAGCTGCTCGGAGAAGTGCGGGATCAGCCCCCGCCGGCTGGGGCTGAGGGCGGTGAGTTTTTGGAGGAACAGGATGCGGTGGACGATGCGCTGCTGGCCATGAAAAAGGGGGCCGTGCAGGGGGAACTCTTCGAGGAGAGCTCCTTTTCCCCGCCGACGGAACCCTACGTCTTTCCGCCTCTGGACCTTCTCGATAGGCCCGGTGGCGGCGGCGAGGAGGGAGCGGCCCGGGACCTGCTGGCCATGGAGCTGCGGGAAGCGCTGGAGCAGTTCGGCGTGGACGTGGAAATCGGCGAAATTCAGTCGGGGCCGGTCATTACCCGCTTCGAAGTGCTGCCTGCCCCCGGCGTTCGCGTGGAGAAGATTGTCAGCCTGGACAAAAACATCGCCCTCACCCTGCGGGCACCGTCGGTTCGAATCCTGGCCCCCGTTCCCGGGAAGAACTGCGTCGGCATCGAAGTGCCTAACGCCCAGCCGGCTCCAGTCTGTCTGCGGGGAATTCTGGAGTCGGAAGAGTGGCGCACTAAGACGGCGGAGATCCCCATCGTCCTCGGCCGCGGGGTGACCGGCGAGCCGCTCATCGCCGACCTGGCCCGCATGCCGCACCTGCTCATCGCCGGCGCCACCGGTTCCGGCAAGACGGTCTGCATCAACTCAATTTTGGCCTCTTTCCTCTTCCACGCCTCGCCGGAGGATCTGCGGCTCATCCTGGTGGACCCCAAAATCGTGGAGATGCAAGTGTATAACCGACTGCCCCACATGCTTCTACCGACTCTAACGGATCCCAAAAAAGTGCCCAACGCGCTCCGCTGGCTCATTTGCAACATGGAGTGGCGCTACCACCTGTTCGCCAGCGTGGGCGTGCGGAACATCGCCGGCTTCAACGGGAAAGTCACCCGCACGCGGGAGGAGATGGAGCGGGCCGACGCCCTCGAGAAGGAGCTCTCCCCGGAGGAGCGGGCCGCCATGGCGGCCGTGCGATCCGGCCGCCGGGAAGTGGCCGCCGTGCCTCGGCAAAAATTGCCCTACATCGTCTGCGTCATCGATGAGCTGGCGGACCTGATGCTGGTCGCCCCCGACGACATCGAAAATTCCGTCACTCGCCTCGCCCAGCTGGCCCGGGCCGCCGGCATCCACCTCATTCTTGCCACCCAGCGGCCCTCCGTGAACGTCATCACGGGCGTAATTAAAGCCAACCTGCCCAGCCGCATCGCCTTCAAGGTGGCCTCCAAGGTCGACAGCCGCACGATTTTGGACGCCAACGGGGCGGACGGCCTCCTGGGCCGCGGCGACATGCTCTTCCTGCCGCCGGGCGCCTCCGCACTCCAGCGGGCCCAGGGCGCCTGGGTGAGCGACGAGGAAATCAACAAAGTAGTAGATTTTCTTGCCCGCGGCGGCCCGCCCCACTTCGACCGGCAGGCCATGGCCTTCGTGGAAAATCCGGAAACGGCCGGCGGACCGGCGGCAAATCCCTAGGAATCCGATCCGTTCCCCGCCCGCAGCTGGAGATAGTCAAAGAGAGCTTTCACGCAGATGAAACACGACGATTCGGTCCGTCTGCGGGCAATCAACTGTCCCAGATCGACCTCCAGCCTTTGAATTTCTCCCTGGCACTCCGGCGGCAGGTTCCCGTTACACTCCAAAAATGCCTTTACCACTCGGGGTGGAAGAGTTTTCAGACTAGAATTTTCTCCCACGGCATCTGCGAGAACTCGCGCAATGCTATCCTCTCCGGGAATTTCGATCGGGACGGGAAACGCGCCAAAGAGGGCACTTCTGCTGGACTCCAAATCCCTTCTAATGGAGGGAGCAGCGATACGGGCGCAGTCGACGGCAAACTTTTCCGCCACCAGCTCCGCAAGCTCCTTCCGGGAGAAAATGTCCTCCATGACGGCCTCGAAGGCGCCAATGAGCCCCGGGTTCACTTGCCCCGCCGCTTCGCACTTCCGCCCGTCGGTCCGGAGAAAGTCCACGAGAACCTCGCCGAGTTCGGCTCCGGAGCTTTGATTTTCGGCGCACTGCCGCAGGAATTCCTCTCTAGTCCCGCCGTGACCGGCCCCTAGAATATCGTAAGCCCTGTCCAGCACAGCGGTTGCACGGGCTTCGTCGCCCAGTCCGAGCGAATTCGCCAAAAAGGGCAGGAAGGCCCCCGCATCCCTGCCACAGGTGATAATGGCAGGCAAGTGGCGCCCCATGAACGCGTCGATTTCGCTGCCCTCCCTGTCGCGAAGGAAAAAGAAGCCGCGCACGGTGCCATAGGTCCCCAGGGCTCGGTTCAACTTCGGAACGTCCCGCAGTCGGTCGACGTCGACAACCAAAAATGGAGTGGAATTGCAAAGAAATCTAAGCGAAGTCGTGGGGAAAACAACTCCGATGAAGGGCACTAGAAGGAAGGCAAATGGGCAGAGGAGCGCCCGACGTGTCACCGTGCCTTCAAAGTCGATTTTGTTGGCGTCCTTCGAGCGACGAAAGAGCTGGACGATGGAAATGGCGATGCCGCCGAGAAACACGATGGGAAGAAAAATAATGCAGACAACGGAAGCGGCCCGCCAGATCGCCGGCGCCGCTCCTATGGCCGATTTTTGCCAGCCGTCGAGCGGCACTGCGCAGTGCTGCGAATCGAGATTTGCGTAGGGCAATATGCTCGCCAATAGGGCGCTATCGGAGACAACCCTATCGACACTATCGGCACCACTTCGATCGGATGCAAAAGGAATGACTGCACTACCCACAGAGGAACCGGCGATCAAGGGTTCAGCCGTGGTGCGCAATCGTGGAAATGTCAAGCTCGGAAATGGGAAAGTTGGAAGAAAAGTGACCGCGCGATAGTGCCACCGGATGGCCCCGGCCGCATTCACCATTAGGGCCCTAAACATTTTCCAGCCGCAGCCCTCTCCTGCCCCGCATGCTCCCCCGGGACAGTTCCAAAGTTTGCAGCCAAATCCAGACCCATTGCCGCGGCGCCGGCCGTCCCCCATTGGAAGATTGGAAATAATCACAGGATGCTGCCGACGGAGAGGGCCGGGACTAGGAAGGGGCGGAGCCGACCTGCCAAACCTCGCGTGCCTGCTCCGCTGTTTCCTTTCCTAAACGCAGCGATCGGCAGGATCAGGAAGGCGGAGCGGAACTGGTTGAGAGCGAAATCGGAAGACCAATCCCCCGCGCAGTGGTCCAACAGCAAACCCACGACCGGCCGCATAATGCCACCGATGAACATCACGGCCGCGTTTACGGCGGCGATGGCCGTCCCCCGAGCTTCCCGACCATTGTGTTCGCTGCTGACAGTGAAGCAGATAACCTGTGGACTGGACAAAATGTCGAGGAGAAAGAGGAGGAGCCCCAAAGTGGAAAGTGAAAGGTGCGAGGGGCCCAGGATGAAATGCAAATGAAACCCCGTTGATAGGGCGAGAGTTCGCAATTTTTTTGCCGGAAAAATTTCTGCCCTTGACGGCTCCGACCGGGCGCACATTGGGGGTGCGAGGGGAAGGCACCCGCTCGCCGGTCCGCCGGCGAGAGGAAAGTCCGGACATCGCAGGGCAGGACTCCCGATGAAAGTCGGGGAGGGGCATCGAAATGTGCTCCGACGGCCAGTGCCACAGAAAAAAAACCGCCCGCCCAAGCGGGTAAGGGTGAAAAGGTGGGGTAAGGGCCCACCGCGCCGGCGAGCGATCCCGGCGGCAGGGTAAACCCAGTCCGATGCAAGGCAGAATAGGGAGCCGGGCGGCCCGCCCGACGGCTCCGGGTACGCCGCACCGGCGGACCTTCTTAGGTCCGCGGGAGTCTCCTTCGGGAGACTAGATGAATGGGTGCCACGGCCCGCAGGGGCCGAACAGAATCCGGCTTACCCCTCAAATTTTTTATCCCCGGCACGGGATCCGCGTAGAATCTTTTTCTCCGCAAAAAATGCTTCTCCTTTAAGGTGATAGCGGAAGGGAAAAACAACATCTGTGCAATTTACTTTTTTAGCGGTAACATTAATCCATTGTGACTTCCCCTTTTTCCGGCCACGGGCCCATTCACATTTCTCCGAATTACGCGCAACTTCCTTCGAGCCCTCCCCCGGCTAATGGGCCGCAAGCAGAAGAGGCGCCGACGTCACTCATGGGCAGTGGCGGGCTTTGGGAGACGAGCGCAAAAGATAACAGGCACGAAATTGAAACCATCGTCGACGATTGGTACAAAAATACGCAAGCCTCCTTCCGGGTTGACTCGGGGAAAGTCCCCCAGTGCGACACCAACGCTGCACGCGAAGTCTTTTGGTTTAAAATATGCACGGCCGTGGATGACCTCTATCCAAACAAAACCTACGAAGAAAAAAGAGAAATTGCAAACGAACTCTGTGTAAGAAGCGAGGATGCGTTCGTGGATTTGGATCATTCATTTAGGAATAACGACAAGGAGTGGACAAAACCGATGCGCTATGCGGCAACAAATGGCGTCATTGAGCACATCCTTTTTTCTGCAAGAAAAGAGGCACTTTCTCCCGACGCACCCATCATCATTCCCTCTGCAGACAAATTCACGCGTCTAGTGCTTCCGGGCGGCGGCGGAAAAGGTGCAGTTTACCCGCTCGCGCTTAAAATGCTGCTAAAGGATAATCCAGAATTATTTGACAAAGAAAACTTAACCGTGGTCGGCTCCTCCGCCGGCGGGCTAGCCGCCGCCCTGGTCGCCACCGGCTGCAATTTGGAAGAATTGCCCACCGTCCTAGCTAATCTGCAGTCCATGGCATTGCAATTCGGGTCGAACCACGGTGCTGCGTACCCGTCGATTAGCATGCCGGGCGCATCAATCTTTCCTGCCGCGGAAATCATCCGCTACTTGGACGTCGAAATTGGAAGAAGGATAAAAACATTTTTAGCCAATTTGAATTTAGGGGAAATTCGACAGAATTGCAATCTCAGTGACAAGGAAATGGCACGGCTGGAAGTGCTGCGCGACAGGAATCTAGAAGATGTGTCTACTCCTCAAGAAGATAAAATGCCAACCTTTGCCGATCTCGCCCTCCTGCGAAAGATTGGCGCCCCATTCCATAATTTGGAAGTCACACTCTACAACGAAACGGCCCACGAGGAAATTTATGCCAGTGCGGAGAATACGCCCGACCTTCCCATTGCCTTCGCAGCGAGGGGAACGATGGCCCTTCCCCTAATGTTTCGGGCCATTTCTATTCCTACTAGACTTCTCCACCCCGCCGATCCTGCCAACCCCGCGAACCCGGACGACAGAAGCGTCATAGTCGACGGCGGCATAGGGGACAATATTCCCGTAGGCAATAGCGCCCCTTCTCGCAATATCCTCGTTCTCGCGTTTCATAAGGACGGGGACGAATTTAAAAAAATTGAAAGCGCCCAATATGCGCTGGGAACCGCAGAGGCGCTGGAGGAACGTTTTGTCACACAGACGCAAAATCCGCTAGTCACATTAGTGACAGATCCCGAAATAATGAATAGGGCAGTGGATTTACTAGAAGGCCACATAGGTGGAGGATTTATTTCTTTTTTCCTCCATTGGACGACCGGCGGGAAAAAGGATACCTATGACCGCGAATCGTACCTGCGAATCGCCGCCGTGGCCAACGGCATGGAAAATGGAGTCGTAAAAATGCTCCTCCATGGGACCATCGGCACGCTGACCATAAATCCGACCTCAAGGCAGCAGGCCGTGGTCGATGAAACTTCCCGCCACGACATTCAGGCCCTCGTGGACCAGACTTACCTGGAGCGAGGAGTACTCGCGGACGGTAGGCCTTTCGGTCAAACGACGGCCGCCTAGCGGCCGGCCCTCCGGAGGAGGGCCCCGCCCGTGTCCGGATTTCCGGAGAAATTCACGAATGGTGCCACGGTCCGCAAGGGCCGAACAGAATCCGGCTTAGCCCTCAATATTTTTATCCCCGGCACGGGATTCGCGTAGTAACCCTTCCCCGCGGAGAAATTTGTTATCCTTCTTCGCCAAAATGATAGCCAAAGAGAGAAATAATAGGCGTGCATTTTACTCTCTCTAATGGTAGCATTAGCATGCGATGACCTCTTCCCTTCCCGCCCGCAGATCTACTCATAGCGCTCCCTGTTCCGCGCGAGTTCATCCACGTTCGTACTCGGAAGAAGGTCCCTGGGAGCCAACGCCACTCGTAGGGATGAACGGGCCCCGGATGCGAACGGTGGGCATTGAAAGACACAATAGCTGGCCCAGCGCCGACAGTTGGCAAGAAAACACGCAAGCTTCCTTTCGGACTGACTCAAAAAAAGTTCCCCACTGTGACATTGCCACCGCACGCGAAGTCCTTTCATTCAGATTGAATGTCCTCCTGGAGGAGCTCTATCCGGATGGGTCGTCCGAAAAAAAGGAGCAAATCGCAAACGATCTCCTCGAGAGAGGAGAGAATGAATTCGTAATTTTAAGTGAATCGCTTAGGCGGAACGGCAAAGAATGGACAGAGCCAATGCGCTACGCGGCGGCGAATGGCATCATTGAACACATTCTTTTCGTTGCACGAAAAGAGGCCATTTCCCCGAACGCGCCTATCACCATTCCCGCCACAGACAAATTCACGCGCCTAGTGCTCTCGGGCGGCGGCGGAAAAGGCGCAGTCTACCCGGTCACCCTCGAAACATTGCTGAAGCGGCACCCAGAAATGTTTGATCAAAAGGGCCTAACAATTGCCGGCTCCTCCGCCGGCGGGCTAGCCGCCATCGCCGCCGCCTTCGGTTTTGATTCGCCCGCCGCCCTGAAAGAGATGCAAACCAGTGCAACAAGCTTTATTGCGGAAATCGCAGGAGGCTTAAGATCTCTATATCCGTCAACCGAAACGCCGGGCCTATCGCCCTTTTGCGCTAGGGGGGTCATCAAATGCTTGGACGTCAAAATTGGGACAAACGTAAGAAATTTTTTACGGCCTCTGAATTTCGAAGAAATTCAACAAAAACACAATCTCGCCGATGCGGAAATGGCACGGCTGGTAGTGCTACGCGATAGAAACCTAACAGACATGTCCGCTTCACAGGAAGGCAAGATGGTAACTTTTGCCGATCTTGCCCTGCTGCGGAAGGTTGGCGCTCCGTTCTACGACCTGGAAGTCACGCTCTACAATAAAACGGAGCACGGGAAAATCTATGCCAATGCGAATACTACGCCCAATCTCCCCATTGCTTTCGCAGGAAGGGGCACGATGGCCCTCCCCGTAATGTTTCGACCACTTTCCATTCCCAATAGGTTTCTTTATCCTGCCGTAAGAAACAGTAACGGCAAAAGCGTCCTAGTCGACGGCGGCATAGGGGATAATATTCCCGTCGGCGATAGCGTCCCTTCTCGCAATATTCTCGTTCTCTCATTTCATAGGAACGGGGACGAATTAAAAAAAATGGAGAGCGCACAACGTGCACTGAGAGAAGCCGAGAAACAGGAGGGGTGCATTGTATCGGACGCAGTAGATGCGCTAGGCGCCCTAGCGGCAAATCCCCAAGTAAAGAAAACGGCAATTGATTTATTAAAAAAATACATATGCGTAGGATTTATTTCCTATTTCCTGCACTGGCTGATCGGCACGGAAAAGGAAGACTACGCCCTCGAATCGTATCTGCGAATCGCCGCCGTGGCCGGTGGTATGGCCGGCGGAATCGTGAAAATGCTCATCCATGGGAACATCAACACCGCAAACATGAATCCGAGCCCATGGGCGCAGGACGCGGTCAACGAATCTTCCCACTACGACATTCAGGCCCTCGTGGACCAATTTTACTTGGATCGGGGAAAGCTTCCGAGCGGTGAGTCCTTTAAGGAAGCGGCAAGGGCCTAGCGGCAGGCCCCCCTCCGGAAAGCCAGGAGGCCATGTCCGCCGGCAGGGGGGACTCCAGGGAAATCCGCTGGCCGCTGGCGGGATGCGTGAATGCGATGGAGCCGGCGTGGAGGAGGATCCGCGGCACTGGCGGCTCCCGCCGGGGACAGCCGTAGAGGACGTCGCCCAGGACCGGATGACCCAGTGCGGACAGGTGGACGCGGATCTGGTGCGTGCGTCCACTCCTGGGCCGAAGGGTGAATTGGGTGAAATTTCGCTCTCCGTGGGGAACCGCCCGCCAGTCCGTACGGGCCTCCCGGCCGCCCCGCCGGAGGACGGCCATGCGGGTACGCCGGTGGGGATCCCGGCCGATGGCCCCCATGGCGCTGCCGGCCGGCCGGCCGGCGACGCCGTGGGCCAATGCCACGTAAACTTTCTCCACGGAGCGATTTTTGAATTGTTCCGAGAGAGAGCGGTGGGCCAAATCCGTTTTTGCAAATAGCAGCACGCCGGTGGTGTCCCGGTCCAGCCGGTGCACAACGCCGGGCCGCTCCGCGCCGCCGCGGAGGGACAGCGCCCCGGCCGTGTGGGCCAGGACGGCCCCCGCCAAAGTCGGTCCGGGTCGAAGATCCGGCTGCACGATCGCTCCGGCCGGCTTGTCGATGGCGATAACCTCCTCGTCTTCATAGAGGATGCGCAGGTCCATGGCGCAGGGCACCGGCCGGATCGGCGCCGGCTCCGGACCGAAGGAAATCTCCAAAAGCTCTCCGCCGCGGAGCCGCGTACCTGCCCGCAGGGGCCGGCCGGCCAGCCGAACGGCCCCGGACCCGATGGTCCGCTGGATCCGCGCCCGGCTAAATTCTGGAAAGCTCTGCGCCAGGGCGACGTCGAGGCGAAGTCCCGACTGTTCCGTAGGAACGGCGTAATTTACGACTTCCCCCTCCACCGGTCCCTTTCGCTGCAGTGCCCGGCTGACCTGTCAACGGGGAAGGGAAATTCCCCCTAGAATAGGCAATTCATGGAAAAATTTGCGGTGCCGGAGAGCTGGTGGCGGGAGTGGGAGCCGGTTAGCTCCGCGCAGAACTCCCACTGGCTACCGATCTTAGTGCGCACGCCGAAGGTCCCGGAGAGGGCACTGCGCCGGTGGTAGGCGACGGAGGGCAGGGAAACGCTCTTCCCTTCGGTCCGTACCGCAACGCAGCGCTGTAGAGGCTGCCACTCCCAGCCCAAGTTCCCGTGCGTGCGGAAGGCCTGGTCGGAAGGAATGGAGGGCTCTATGGCGAATTTCAGCCCGGCCCGGCAGGTGGCGAATTCATGGCGGGTTTTGGAAATTTGCACACTGCTGCCGCCCCCCGCTTCCAGGTGACTCCTCTGCTCCACAAAATCTCCGCGGACCTCCCCCCAAGGGCCCAGCCGGAAGGAGCCCGCCCGAAAAATCGCCTTGCTGCAGCCGAAGAGGCCGTAGAGCCCCAGGTCGTGGTAGCGGATCGGGCTTTTCTTTCTCTTGTCGGCCCCCTGGTAGGGGTTATTGATTCCACAGCCGCAGCCGCCGAGGAATTGGAATTCCGCGGGTAATTTGCTGTTGCCGTCGTGCCTATAGATCGCCTCGAGCGAGATGACGTACTCCTGCCGAAAGATATTTTTACTCCCCTCCGATTCCGGCCCTTCGACAGAGACATCGTCGCAGCCGTAGCCCAGAACGACGCCGTAGCGCACCTGGCCCGTCACAAAGTCCGTCACGTAGCCATCTCCCACGATGGCCCCAAAAATTCGATCTTTCCGCTGGAATTCGTTACTCTTTTCGGCGCCCCGGCGGACGGTTCCGCCAAAAACGCCCCCGAAGAGGCCATTCCCAGTGACGTCCGACACGTGCTGGAGGGCCGTTCGGTTACACATTTCCAGCAACTCCACCTTGGCCTGGGCCAGAATGCCGCTGGCGAACACCCCGACGGGCGGCTGCGGATCGGAACTTCCCTGCTCCTCGCCGACCACGTCCAGGAGCCCGTAGTAGTCCCACAGAAATAGGGAGAAAAAATCATCAAGGTCCTCCCGACTAACGTAGATGTCCGACATTTGCCCCAGTTGGGTATCGATCTTCCGAATGGCTTCTTCCAGGTTCTCGCAGGAATTGCCTAAGTCTGCCTCCAAAGCCGCAAAACTCTGCTGCAGTCCCAAAATGTCGCTCTCCACGTGCTCATGACTCGCCAACGCCGCCCGGATGTCCGCCAGCGCCTCCCGGGCAGCCGTCAGCTCGTCTTGGGCGACCGCCAGTTCCCCTTGGACGATTTGCACCGACTCCGAGAGGAAGTCGACGGTTTGCCCCACCTCCGACAGATCCCGGACGGTGGCCAACGTCTGGCTCTGGCAGGGGAGCGCCCCCTCCAGCGCCAGGGCTTGGACATACTCTTGCAGTTTGGCCTTGTGGCTCTTCATCCGCCGTATTTTCTCCTGCAACTCCTTGAGTCGCTGGTCCAGCTCTTCGCCGATGGAAAAGACCTCCCGGTAGGCCTCGAGGAAGAATGGGAAGGCCTCGTCGCAAATGGCCAATCCGCTGAAATCCGGATAGTTACACCAAATGAGATCGACGCCAGAAACTTCCGCCAGCGACAGAAATCCTCCGCCTCCGCCCGGCCTCCTAAGCTGCACCGCCAATTGGCCTTCGTCGAAGTGTAGCCGGTGGCAGCCGGCGGCGCCCACGATGGGTTCGCTCGTCAGCTGCAACCTACCAAAGACATCCAAAGGCCGCTTGCCTCCCTCCGCCCGCAGCACCAGAAAACCTACGGGCAGCACATAGTCCGCCGGGGTCTGCCCCAGGAGCTGGAGGGCGCTGTCCTCCTGGAACGCCAGCTGCGCTCCCTCCCGAAAGGTAATCCAGCCGTTCCCGCCGGCCGTGCCAACGCATTCCACTCGACCGGAACGGCGGAAGGGAAAATCTCCCAGGTCATAGGCGGAGCAGTCCAGGTGGAAGAGCAGCCGCTGGCCATTTCCGATGATAAGTTGTCCCTTAGGCACATAGCTATCGTAGGAAAAGGTTCCGGCCGACGGAGCGAAGCGGAAAGAGCCCAAAGGAGCAGCCGCTGGATCGTCGAAATTGGCACAGGCCATCGCCACCGGCCGCAGCTGGGCCATGGCCCTTTCGAGAGCCGGTTTGGTGGCGGATTCGGAACCGCAGTTAAGCACCAGCCGGCCATTGAAAATTTCCACGCGGTCCAAATCCTGCACGGGGCCGAAACAGTTCACGGTCCAGCCGGAATCGATGCGCAGGGTGGCTCCACTGGCCGCTTGGGCGGCTGGAGCCCGCGCCACGGCGCCCAGGATGGAGAGCGTGCCGCTGCCGTCGCCGCTACTCTGCCCGCCGCCGCGGACAGATCCGCCGGTCTCCCGTTCATTCAAAAAGAGTGGCCGACGGCCAACGTTCAACTGAAAATTTGGCCCCAGAGCCAGCGCCCGCGGCCAACTAGCTTCTTCCCCCGGCAAAAAATTTTCCCCTTTGAGCGATAGGGAAAGTCGGCTCTCTTCCAGCGACGGCGGGGACTCTAGTCGCAGAGCTGCCAGGACCGAAGGTTCGGCCCCGTGGAAGTAAAAGCGCATGCCGTCGGTCTCCCCTTCGGATCCGTTCCGAAATCCGCCGAGCGCGCTCAGCCGCAAATTCGGACCGCAGCCGACGGCCGCGATGGTCTCTTTTCCCTGAAAATCCATGGTCCAGTTGCAGGCGATCTTGCCGTTCAGAAACTCAAAATCGTATCCTTCGAAGGTCGGCACTCCAAAGACAGTTGCGGCCGATCCGCTACCGCCGATCGCGATGGCAGCCAGCACGTTATCCCCCCAAAATTTGCCGGTCCAATCGCAGAGGACTCGCCTCTCGGACGAACCGCTCGGCCCGTAGGCCCGCAGGTCCCCGACGCCGAAGACAGTCGCCCGACTCGACCGGTCGGACTTCGCAAGGGAGCAGGCCGTGGACCCCTTCATCCTCTCAAAGGACCATTCGGAGCCGACATTCCTTACTCCGACTCCGGCTCCGGGTCTTGCAACACCGGTGAAAGGCTCCTCGAATGCTTCGCTGGAGGAGGCACCGGAGCTGGAGAAATCGTCGGAGCCGGAGGAGGAGTCCTCTTCCGGAGCGGGCCCGAACTGAAGCCCGCCGAAGCCGAAAACCGCCGCGCCGACGTCCTGGCCACTCCCCTCGGCCGCGGCGAAAAATCTCGTCCCGCAGCCGGAATACTCCAGCGACAGATCGCACTGCCGGGGGGACTGGCCATCGCGCACAAGGTAGGGAATGCCAACGGCTACCGAGTAGCCGCCGGTGGAGCGGGCCCGCAGGACCCCCGAATCCTTAAATTTGACCGAAAAATTGCTCAGCCCGCCCAGGTCGATGGCCGCACATTCTCCGCCATTGGCCACGGCAGAAATGTAAGTGCCGGCGGACCTGTCCTGCGTTTCCAGCGCCAGAGTGCCGCCGGAACCGGATCTCGTGGGAGACAGGCCGCGGCCATCCGCCACGACGGACCCGCCCCGGCAGAACAGGAATGTCGTTTCCTTGTTCGGGCTAAATGTGCGTGCCCCAGAAAGTTCCGAAATTTTCTCAATGTTTTCGCCGGCAGCCGACGCAAAGAAGAGCAGGGGCAGCCAGCCCGCTAGAAAAAGTGAGTGGAAGAGCCAACTTCGCCCCATTCCGCGGCCAAATATCTCCATTTTTATAGTTTGTAAAACGAATGGCCCAACTACAACCATTTTTTAATATTCACCAATCTTTCTTCAGCTCCAGTAGTTTTTCAACCGGCGGCGGCCGAGACTTTTTCGGCCCACTTCAGTGGACGGTTCCTTCGGCGGGAAGGATTTCCGGCAGGTCCAGGGGCACTAGAAAACTGCGGAACGAATCGCCGAAAAAAAGGTCGCAGCGGAGCACATTTTCCCGGTAGTGGCTCACGGTCAGTCGCTCGGCGCCGGCCGGAGGATTTTCCCAAAAGCGGACAGTGCCGCCGGACCGCTCCCAGCCCAAGTCCCAGGACTCGCCCGGCGCCAGCCGCCGCTCGGACAGGAACTGCAGGAGCCCGTGGCGGATTTCTCCGAAGGAGGCCTGGCCGGAAAGGAGGGCGCTGCGCCGCTGGAAGCGGGCCAGTGCCCCGTTTGCTAGCAGAAGTAGCGGCAACAGAAGGACTAGCGCCACTGCCACCTCCAATAGCGCAAAACCCCTAGAGCGATTCTGAAAGAACTGAGCCATGGCTAGATAGAACGAAGCGGCGCCGAATCGGAACCCGATCCGCGGACTGGAGGACGATGGACAGAGTTCCCCCCTCTAGCAAATTTGCGGCCGGGATGGCGTACCAGCGGCCCGGAAATCCCTCCAGCTCCGCAAAGGTAGCGGCGCCAAAGTCGCTGCCCGAATCCCCGTCGGGCGGAGCCACCGACCCGAAATTTTGCAAATTGAGATAAAAGTCCGTCCCGGCGGTCGGTTGGCCATCACCCTCGGCCAGTAGCAATTCCTCCAATTTCTCCCCGCTCTCCGTGCCGCCAGTGCCGATGAGCAAAAAGAGGCGGGAACTGTCCCGGAAGCGGACCTGATCCGCAACACTCTGCAGATAGCTCCTTAGTAACTCTTCCGTGCGGCGGAACTGGCCGGAGCGGCTCCGCGGCCGCAGAGCGGCCGCGGAGAGAGCGCCAAAGAGGGCCAGCAGGAGTAGGAGCTCCAAAATGGTAAAGCCTTGCCGCAGTCTACTCACTGCCAACTGGTCCCCCGCCGGCCGGGGCGGCCGGAAAGGCTCCAGAGGGCAAACGGCGCCGGCACCCCTCCCTCCGGCACCAGGTCTCGGATCTGCTCCGGAAAGGCTTCCCGCGGAATAGTTAGCCGACTTTTACGGCGCCCCATGGCATAGATTTCCCCGCCGCCGAAGGCATCCAGCGGCCGCCCGTCGCCGTCCCGTTCGGCGGAGTCGAAGACATAGAATCGCACATTATCGGGATTTGTGGCATCGGCCGGACCGTCCAGGCCCTGGAGCGCCACGGCAAAGCGATCCCCCAGCGGCGCCAGCGGCACGGGGACCTCCGCCTCCGCGAGAAAGGGCGGCGGGTGGCCGTAGTGGGCGGCGTAGTCCTCCAGCGCCGTGGCCAAGCCGCGCAGCTGGAGTCCGGTCCGCTGCCGCAGCGCCGAAGTCCGCACTGCCCCTAGGGATGGCAGCAGCAGACCCATCAGCAGCCCGACGATGGCCAGAACGCAGAGCATCTCGATGAGAGTGAAAGCCTTCTTCGCTTGGCTCGAGGACACGGCACGCCCATCCTGCGCATCTTTCCCGCAAGGGCAAAGGAAAACGGCCCCGGCAAATCAACTGCCGGCCGGACCCCGCTGGAAAAGAAGCTCCTCCGCCCGCTTGGCGCCCTCCAGGTGCACGTACTCGGGAATTCCTCCCTTGAAGGGGACTTCCACTTCGCCCTGTATGAGTGGCGACACGTAGCGGAAAAAATTATTGGAAATTATGGAGCCGCCCTCGTCGATCCAGGCGGCGGGGAATTCTTTCACCTTACCTGCGACATCTTCTAGCGGCACAAGGCCATAGGAAACTACATAGGGCGAATCGCCCTCCCGCACGATTGTGACCATCTTTCCCGATTCGCCGCCGACGGCGGCCCGTACGGCCCGCACGCCGCACTGGTAGGCCTCATCGCTATCCCGCTGGGAGGAGCAGTGGGCCGCGCTCCGCTGGGAAATCCCCAGTTTCGTGGTGCGCGCCTTGATCTTCAGATGCTGCTCCACCAAGAACTGTAGGTGCTCCGCGGCCCCGCCCAATTCCGTGCGGCCCAGCGGGTCCTTAATGCCGCTCGTGCGCACGTACTCGCCGGCCGGATTGCGGATGCCTTCGGATACGGCGACCAAGCAGTAGCGGTTGCGCTCCAACACTTTTTGCACAGAAGCTAAAAATTCATGATCCCGGAAGGGCCGCTCCGGGATGTAGATCAGGTGGGGGGCGTCGAAGGGCGTGCCCATGTGGCGGGCCAGGACGGATCCGGCGGCAATCCAGCCGGAGTCGCGACCCATAACTTCCACAATGGAAACTAGATCAAAATCTCCCATGGACTGGTCGTCGATGGCAATCTCCCGGGCGGTGGTGGCCACGTATTTCACCACGCTGCCGTAGCCGGGGGCATGGTCCGTGACGGCTAGGTCGTTATCGATCGTCTTTGGCACGCCGATGGTGCGCAGCTCGTAGCCAATTTTCTTCCCATATTTGTCGATTTCGTTGGCCACGAACTGGGACCCATTCCCTCCCACGTAGAGAAAATAGCGAACGTTCCGGTCGGCCAGCACCCTAAAGAGGCTCTCCAGGTCCGAATCCCGAAAATGACAGCGGCAGCTACCAAGGGCGGAGCCGGGCGTATGGCGAAGCCCCCGAATGACATGCTGGGATTCCTCGGCCAAATCGATGAAATTGCCCCCCAGCATGCCTCGAAGACCGTAGGCGGCCCCGTAGACTTCCCCAATGGAGGGGTGGTTTAGTGCTTCTTGCACAACCCCTGCCAACGTGGAATTGATCACAACGGTCGGCCCACCGGACTGCGCTACCAGCAGATTGCCGCAAAAATCCCCTTCTCCCTCGCCCATAGCTCTTGTACCCCACTGAAAATACGGGGAAGAGAAAGTAAATCCCAATCGGGAGAACTTTTCAACGGAAACCGCGAATCCTCAGTCAGGCCGGACCGAACGGCAAGGGAGAGAACGGATCGGGCGCTTTCCCGGCCCCTAGCGGTCCGGCGGACGCTCGGCCGGCGGCTGGACGATGGCGTCGGCCAGCCCGTACTTGATGGCTTCCTGGGCGTTGAGAAAGAAATCCCGGTCCGTATCCTGCCGTATTTTTTCGATGGGCTGGCCGGAGGCGCGGGAAAGAATTACGTTCATCTCCTCGCGGGTCCGCTCCATTTCTACGGCCTGAATGTTCAAGTCCACGGCGGGCGCATAGATTTGCCCCTGAATGAGCGGCTGATGGATCAGCACGCGGGCGCCCGGATAGAGGAGCCGCCGACCCTTCTCCGCCGCGCAGAGCAAGATGGATCCCATGCTGGCCGCCATTCCCATCACGACGACGGTCACCGGCGAGCTCAGCAGCCGTATCGTGTCGTAGATGGCCATGCCGGCGGTGACACCTCCGCCAGGAGTATTGATATAGAAGGTGATAGGATCGCCCGGCTTCTCCAGATCCAGGAACAGCAGCTTCTCCACCACCGCCTTCGCGCTGTCGTCGTCGACGGAACCCCAAAGGAACACCTTCCGCGTTTCGAGAAATTTTTCCTGCACGCGGAGAAGGGCCGAGTACCGCTTCCTTTTGCCGCAGCACTCAACTTCCTCCTCCTCCTCACCGTCATCCTCATCGTCCCGACCGTTCCCCATGGCAGCTCCTCCCAACTAGCAGACGTCTACCCTAGCGGCCCTGCCGTAGTCAACACCATCGACGCCGAAGCCGAAAAGTCGCAAAAAATCGGAGCGATAGCCGGAAAAATCCGTAAGCTCCAAGAGATTATCCGTAGAGACGGACGGCCAGCGGTCGGAAATTTTCCTCTGGAGGGCGGGATCCAATTCCCTTTCGTCGAGGCGAATGCGGCCGGAGCCGTCCACCGCCCCCTCGGGCAACGGCCCCCTGCAGTAGAGCCGCTCCCGGAACAGGCGCAGCATCTGATCCATGCAATCCTCGTGGCTGTGAAGTTCCTTCATGAGCTTGAACAGCAGAGAAATATACAGCGGCACGACCGGAATGGCGGCGCTGGCCTGGGTCACGACGGCCTTGTTTATGGAAATTAGCGCCCTGCCGCCGATGGCCGCGAGGAGCCGGTCGATCTGGGCCACGGTCGCCTCCAGATCTCCCTTCGCCCGGCCGATCGTCCCGTCCCGGTAGATGGGCCAGGTCAGCTCCGGCCCCACGTAGCCGTAGGCCACCGTCCGCACGCCCTCCGCCAAGACATTAGCTTTCCGCAGGGCCTCCATCCAGAGGAGCCAGTCCGCGCCGCCCATCACGGCCACGGTGCCCGCGATTTCCTCCTCCGTGGCCGGCTCCAGGACGACTTCCCGCACGACGCCGCTGTCCGTTTGGACGGTTTTCCCAGAAAAAGGCCGGCCGATCGGCTTCAGCGTGGAGCGGTGGGTGACGCCGGCCGGATCGGTGCGGCGGGGGGAGGCCAGGCTATAAATGATTAAATCGACGGGAGGGAAATCGTTGCGTAAAAGTTCGATGGTCTTGTTCTTAATTTCTGCGGAAAACGCATCGCCGTTTACGCTGCGCACGAGGAGGCCCTCCTCACCGGCAAAGTGTTCCACCGCAGCGGTATTGTACCAGCCCGCCGACGCGGTCCGCTCCCCCTCCGCCGGCCGTTCGAAGGAGACGCCGCAGGTGGCCGCCCCCGCACCGAATGCGGCGGCAATACGACTTGCGAGCCCATAGCCGGTGGACGCGCCGATGACCAGAACGCTCTTCGGCCCCGCGAAGGAATTCCGCTTTGCCCGCGCCACCAGCTCCCTAACTACTTCCCGACAGCCAACCGGGTGGGCGGTGGTGCAGATGAAACCCTTCAATCTCGGTTCGACGACAAATTCCGCCATTGCAACTCCGGTCCTAGAGAGGATTCCGCTCGGGAAAAGCATTTTTTTGCTCCTCCCTCTCCAGGTCGGCAATTTTTTCAATGTGCTGCGGCGTAATGCCGATAAGAAATTTTTTTGGGCCGTAGGCGACGACCGCCAAACAGTGGCGGGACCCAATGCGGCGTGTCTGGACGACGCGGATTTGCCCGCCCAATTCTCCGAGGGAACTCAGCCGGTAGCGGCGAGACCGCAGGGCCGAAACTGCCCCCCATAAAAGCAATAAAACGGCCAAACTGAGACAGATGCCCTCCACGGACCGCGCCAGCGGCCGCTCGCCCCGCCCGGAGCCGGGCGCCGGCTCGCTGCCCAAATCGGCCGCCACGCCATCTCCCTCTAGCTCTCCCGGCAAATTGGCCAGGTCAGGGAGTGGAGGGAAAAGGGAGGATTTTTCGGAATGGAACCGGTAGTAGCCGAAGGGAACTGCGCAGAGGAAGACGGCGCAGGCGGCAACCCATAGAAAGCGCCTCATGGTGGGGATTTTGGAAAAGAGGCCCGGGCCGTCAAAGAAATTTTGCCCGCGGAGGAAGAGTCCCTAGTGCTCTCCTTCGCCATGGCCCACTTTTCCGTCCACGTGCCCGGGGAAATTTTAGAGGGGGAATCTCTTTTGCTAGACTCGGCCACCGCCCACCATCTGCTCCACGTCCTGCGGGTGGGAGCCGGGGACCGGATCACTCTTTTTGACGGCAAAGGACTTCGGGCGGACTGCGCACTGCGGACGGACGGCGGACGGCGGGTGGAGGCAATTCCGGGGCCGGTCGAACGTGTCCCGCCGCCCCAGCTCCGCCCCCGCCTGCTGCAGGGACTGGCGAAGGCGGCCGCCATGGACGACCTCCTGCGCCGGGCTACGGAGCTGGGGGTCTGGGAAATTTACCCGCTCCTCTGCCGCTGCGGCGATGGCGGTCTGCGGGCGCTAAAGTCCTCTTCCCGAGAGACCCGCTGGCGCACGATCGCCATCTCCGCCTGCCGGCAATCGCACAACCCCTTCCTGCCGACCATCCATTCCCCGATGCGGCCGGAAGAAGTCCCCCTCCTCGTCCCGTCGCTCCGCATCGTCGCCTCGCTGGGGCCCGACGCCCGCCCCTGGCGAGAAATCGTGGGAAATTTTCCTAAAATCCGCGACGTCTACCTGGCCGTCGGCCCCGAGGGGGACTTTTCCGCGGAAGAGCTCCAGTGGCTGCGCCGGAACGACTTTTTACCGCTATCCCTCGGACCGCGGACCCTCACCGCCGAAATGGCCGCCTGGGCCCTTCTCTCCGCAGCCCAGCTGGCTTGGGGCTAGGGAGCGAAACGCTATTCGTCGTCGTTTGCCAAACGCCCCCTTTTCACTTTGGCACAATGCCCATCCAGATAGTAGCGCCATTTTCTTTCCGAACTACTGCGAATTCCTCGCCTGAAAGACTCTGTAGCAATACGAAAAACGCAGCTAGACCTGCGGACGTAATAGTTTTTTCGGTAAAGGAAAAGCCTTCTTCTAAGGTGGCACATCCCTCATCCTTGAACCTTCTTAATGCTTTAGTTATCGTAGAAATATCTCTACGCGTAAATGTCGGTTTCCCGTCGGAATCCTTCATTCCTCTAAGGGCCACTGCTATGCTTCGCACGTAATTTTGATCGCCACTAATTTCATCCAGATTCAATTTCTTTTCAATTTCCTTTTCCATATTATTAGCAGCATCTCGTGTAATGGCCAATTTCGGCGGCGATAAAAAATAGGGAGTTGACAACCCGGAATAGATGGTTCCCACACTGAGATGGGGATGTTTACGGAAAATTTGTTCGTCGAGATCATCGTAATACTCCAAAGACGCTTCCTCACTAACTTCCATCCTCATCCTATCTAGAGTAACACAGCGACTGCCGTCGGAGCAGAAATCAATGTCACTAATTGTTAGATGGAATTTTTCCAGAAAAATAGGCAATAGGTTAAGTGTTTTTAAGGAAATAGGAAATTCGTCAAAGCGAACGGGGAATTTTTTAACCTTAGAAATATTTCCAACGAAACTTCTTAGCTGCCGAAGCTCACTTTCGTCCAACGAGAATTGCTCTGGCGTATCTTTAGTAATCGCTCTAAAAATATCTTGCACACTATCTTTTTCGTCAAGCGCGAAGTAGGAACGAGAAGACTCCCAATACCATTTCGATCCTCCAAAATCGCCATTTTCCCCCTCTACGTGCGACTCATCAATCCATTCCAGCAGTCCGGAAAAACTGGAAATTAATAGAGTCAAACCGCCATCTGAATTATGTGGCGACACTTCACTGATTTGCTTTCCGAAAAAAGCTTTGACCAGCTCGTTCAGCGCAATTAGGCCGAATGGGCTGAGCTTTCCGGGCGAAATATCCACACTATTATCCGAAACACCGCCTTCGCATTCGCTTTCGTCGATATTTCCAAGCACTTCACATATTACATCCACATCATCTGTGGTGAAAATATGATTTCCGCCAGAGTCTACCGTTGTGTTAAGAATTTCCCTTGTTTGCGCTTCCCCAAATGTGGGGGCTTGGAATAATTCTTGTGACAGCTCGATTTGCTTCCGAACTTTGTTTTTGATAATTACGTAGTCAATGTCCGTAATTTTCATTCCCGGCAGGTATGCGATTTTTTCCTTACTGCTATCGTAGACTTCGCGTAGTCCGGCTATGATTGTTTCCCGTCCAGTAAATAAATAATGCCAAAGCGCGCGAAGCCCGACGAAATAGTTAGACTTACTTTTGGCGTACACCCTCCAGAGAGAACTATTCAAGTCTACATTTTTCAGTTTGGCCGTAGCTATCTCTTCCGAGGGAGGACTCGTTGAGGCGGAACCTATTTCTTGCGTGGGTCGATCTTCTTCGAGAGTCTCTGGCGGACTGTCTGCCGGAGGGAGGCGTCCATGCAGCAGGTGCGACACTTGGGCAAGGTCCCTACTATTAGTAATCATGGCTGCGAGATTTTAGCAGAATTTCGAATATAGTCGATTCTTTTAAAAAAAATCTCGAGAAATAGCATCCAGCGGAACCGCTCTCAACCTTTTGCTCTGGTGGTCTCACACTGGCCTTGGCTTTGGGCAGCAGCGGCCGGCCGATCTTCCGCCTCCGCAAAAGGGAGTTTTTCTAGAGCAAGATCCACGGCAAAAGACGTACTGACAGTGCTACCCGTCGCCGCGGCGGGAGGCAAAGGCCGCAGAGCTATCGACGGGGAAGCGGCGCGTAAAATTTTCCAGGGCGAAGAGATCCTTGACGGACCGATCCCATTCGCCTACCCTAGGGCCGATCCATGGGACAAGAGAAGGAAATGCACGTTGGGGACGGCTGCGAGGCGGCGGCGTCTGTGGCCTACCGAACTGCGGAAATGATTATCATCTACCCAATTACGCCCTCATCGCCGATGGCGGAGCTCTGCGACGAGTGGATGGCGGCCGGGAAAAAGAATCTTTGGGGGACAGTACCTTCCGTCACGGAGATGCAGTCGGAGGCGGGCGTAGCGGGCGCGGTGCACGGCGCCCTCCAGTGCGGATCGCCCGTCACCACTTTTACGGCCTCCCAGGGCCTGCTGCTCATGATCCCCAACATGTACAAGATCGCCGGCGAGCTAACTCCTTTCTGCATGCACGTTTCCGCCAGAGCCGTCGCCAGCCACGCCCTCTCCATTTTCGGAGACCACTCGGACGTAATGGCCTGCCGCTCTACTGGCTTTGCCCTTTTCGCCTCCAACTCTGTCCAGGAAGCGCACGATTTCGCCGCCATCGCCACCGCCGCCACCTACCGGAGCCGGGTGCCATTTCTGCACTTTTTCGACGGCTTTCGCACTTCCCACGAGCTCAACGGCTACGAACTGCTGCCGGATGGCGCGGTCCGCGATCTCATCGGCGACCTCCCGCTGGAAGCCTTTCGCCTGCGGGCCCTCAACCCCGACATGCCCAGCGTCCGCGGCACGGCACAGAATCCGGACGTCTTCTTCCAGGGGCGAGAGCGGTCTAACACGTTCTACGACGCCGTGCCAAGCATCGTTCGGGAGCTCATGGATAGCTTTGGCGAGCGGACGGGGCGCCACTACCGAATTTTTGACTACTGCGGTGCGGCGGACGCGGATACCGTTTTCGTGGCCATGGGCTCCGGCGCCGAAACGATCGAAGAAACGATTCGGGAACTGAACGGCGGGGGCGCGAAGCTGGGACTCGTGAAGGTGCGCCTGTTTCGGCCTTTCTCGCTAAAGGATTTCGCCGCCGCTCTGCCCGGGAACGTCCGCACAATTTTGGTCCTCGACCGCACCAAGGAGCCCGGCGCCGTCGGCGAGCCCCTCTACCTGGACGTCCGGGCCGCCATCGGCGAGGCCCGGGCGGCGGGCCTTCTCCCGGAAAATTTTCGGCCGGCAATCCTGGGAGGACGCTACGGCCTGGGCTCGAAGGAATTTTCCCCCGCCATGGTGAAGGGTCTAGCCGATGGGGCCGCCGCCGGCCGGCTGCCGCCCCACTTCACGGTTGGCATCGTGGACGATGTCACGCACCTCTCCGTGCCCTACGACCCCTCCTTCCACCTGGCCGCCGAAGAAAAGCGCTTCTGCGCCCTCTTCTACGGACTTGGTTCGGACGGCACGGTTGGGGCTAACAAGAACACCATCAAAATCATCGGCAGCGAAACGGGCAACTACGCCCAGGCCTACTTCGTCTACGACTCGAAAAAATCCGGCGGCACCACCATCTCGCACCTGCGCTTCGGTCCGGAACCCATCCGAGCCCCCTACCTGGTCAGCAAGGCAAAGTTCGTCGGCTGCCACCAGTTCTCCTTCCTGCGGCAGCTGGATCTGCTGGACCGGATTGCGCCCGGCGGCGTGCTGCTCCTGAATGCGCCCTACGGCCCGGAGGAGATCCAGGCCCACCTGCCCCGCTCCACCGTGGAGAAAATTTTGGCGCTCAAGCTGCGCTTCTACGTGATCGATGCCTACGAGGCGGCCCGGGAGAGCGGCATGGGTCGGCACATTAACACGGTCATGCAGACCTGCTTCTTTGCCATTTCGGACATTTTGCCGCGGGAAAAGGCCATCGCCGCCATCAAGAATTCCATCGAAAAGACCTACGGCAAGAAGGGCAAAGAGATCGTTGAGAAAAATTTTTCCTGCGTGGACCGCTCCGTCGCCCGCCTATTCCCGGTTCGGCTGGATCCGGCCGCCCCGTCGGCGGAAGAGCCGAAGTACCACTGCTATGAGAATTTGCCCGCCTTCGTGCGGGACGTCACCCTACCGCTGCTGAGGGACCGGGGCGAGTCCCTCCCCGTGAGCGCCATGCCCGTGGACGGCACCTGGCCGACGGATACGGTCCGCTACGAGAAGCGCAACATCGCCATGGAGGTACCCGCCTGGGATCCGCAGCTCTGCATCCAATGCAACCGCTGCGCGCTCGTCTGCCCCCACGGCGCCATCCGGGTCAATTTTTTCCCGGCCGAAAAACTCCAGGGCGCTCCGGAGAATTTTCAATCGACGGACTTCCGCTCCAAGGATAACCCCGGCTGCCGCTACGCGGTCCAAGTGGCTCCGGAGGACTGCACCGGCTGCGGGCTCTGCGTGGAGGCCTGCCTCGGCAAGAGCCGCGGGGGGGAGGAAAAAAAGGCGCTGACCCTGCGACCCCACGGCGAGATGGTGGAGCGGGAGCGGGAAAATTTTCGCTTCTTTAGCCAACTGCCACAACCGGACTGCACTACGCTTCCTGAGGACGCCAAAAATTCCCAGTTCCGCCGGCCGTTCTTTGAATTTTCCGGCGCCTGTGCCGGCTGCGGTGAGACGGCCTACGTCAAGCTGCTAACTCAGCTCGTCGGCGACCACCTAATCATCGCCAACGCAACCGGCTGCTCCTCCATCTACGGCGGCAATTTGCCCACCTCGCCCTACTGCAAAAACGGCCAGGGGCGCGGTCCCGCCTGGGCCAACTCCCTCTTCGAGGACAACGCCGAATTCGGTCTCGGCATGGCACTTGCCATTGAAAAGCAGCGGCAGGTGGCGGAGGAACTGCTGCGGGCCCAGGAGGGGGACGTTTGCGGTCCGCTCGTCAGGGAAATTCTTAGCGCGGAACAAAATAGCCAGGCAGACGTGGACCGACAGCGGGAGCGGGTGGAGCAGCTAAGGGCAGAGTGGAAAAAGTCCCAGCGGGCGGAGCTGGTGGAACTCTGTCCCGCCGTGGACCGACTGGTGCGGAAGTCCGTCTGGATCATTGGCGGGGACGGCTGGGCCTACGATATCGGCTTCGGCGGCCTAGACCACGCCATCGCCAGCGGGAAAAACGTCAAAATTCTCGTCCTCGACACGGAGGTCTACTCCAACACGGGCGGCCAGCAGTCCAAGGCCACTCCCATCGGGGCCGTGGCAAAGTTCGCCGCAGCAGGGAAAGCGATCGCCAAGAAGGATTTAGGACGCATCGCCATGTCCTACGGCCACGCCTACGTGGCGCAGGTGGCCCTCGGCGCGCGGGATAGCCAAGCGATCCAGGCACTTCGGGAGGCGGAGTCCTTTCCGGGAACGGCCCTCGTCATCGCCTACTGCCCCTGCATCGCCCACGGC
>JAITDG010000051.1 GCA_031282685.1 Puniceicoccales bacterium
CCGTACGATCAAGGTCAGAATTTAGGCCGAGCTTCGCGGATAGGATATGCGTATTTTGTGGTGAATATTATTTCCCAGCGGAAAAGCTACGCCAATAACTGCGTCGAATGCCATACTAAACTGGTGCGAGATGTACAAATTCCCAAAATGTGCGCGCCTGCTCTTGGCTTCTTTTACGGATCAGGGGAGCAGGCAAGCACTTACCAATTTTTTTCGAGCGGAAGAGAGGCGATAATAAATTTCAAAACAGCACTTCCTTTGACTGCTGCGACCTTTCCGGATGGAAAGGATAATGGGAAGTGGACAAAAGGGGAAATGCATACTCATTATCGATGAAGATCGCGCCTTTGCTGCGGAATTGGCTGCGCACGTAAATGCTATCGGCTTTATGGCGCTAACAGCGGAAAACGCTAGCGAAGCTGAGTTGGCAATACGTAGGAATGTGCCGAACTTTCTTTTTTTAAATGTGAATCTGCCGGACCGCTCCGGCGTCGATTTTCTTGAGTGCCTGTGGCGGGCCGATCGGCGAATTCCAACGATCTTCATTGCAAATCGATATTCGCAGGAAGATCCGGTCCGCGCCCTACGGATCGGCGACGATTTTCAAAAAAAACCCCTGCCGCTGAGGGAATTGTTAGCTCGCATGGGCGCCGTACTGCGGCGGACGGAAATGGCCGGCGGCGGACGCATCGCGGAAAATTTATCCCTCCGAGACAAACCATTTTCTTTTTGTGGGGCAGAGGTTTACCCCGCCGAACTGCAGGTCGCCTTCCCCGACGGCTCCCGGGAGCGGCTGGGTCGGCTGGAGTTCGGACTCTTGGCCGCCTTTGCCGAAAATCGCGGGAAAATTCTCTCCCGCAGTGAACTCGCCCACATCGTATGGGGACAGCGGGCGGGCGGCCGCGGCCGCTCCATGGACCAGCACATAATGCACATACGAAAGATTTTCCGCGCCAAAGGCTGTGCGGCCGTCGGCCAACTTTGCGCAATTCGCGGCATCGGCTACCTCTACGGGCCGCAGGCCCAGGAAAATAGACTGCAGGCGCCACGTTCGGGACCGTCAACGGGTGGCAATCGCCTGAAGTAATTCGCCGTAGGACGCTTGCACGTTCTCTCCGCCAAAAATGGCCTTGCCGGCGATGAGAAAATCGGCCCCCGCGGCGACGAGTTGTGGAGCATTCTCCGCACAAACACCTCCATCTACGACAATTGCATAGGACAGCCCACTCCTTCGGCGGTAATCGGCGGCCCGATGAATTTTTTCCGCAACTCCCGGCAGCAGACGTTGGCCACAGAGGCCCGGATGGACGCCCATGAGCACCAAAAATGAAAAATGCTCCAGGAAAGGGACACAGCGGTCGAATGGCGTAGGAGGATTGATGCAAAGTCCACAGGAAAGGCCACTTCGAGTAACTTCCTCCGCCAGAACGGCCGCACGGTCGTCGCTCTCCAGATGAAAACTGACCAGCTCCGCACCGGCATCGGCAAATTTTCTCCAAAAACGGCTGGGGCGACGGACCATAAGGTGCGCTTCGAAGGGAGGAACGGGCAGCCCCTCCCGAGCCAGGGCACTGCGCAGATTCCGCAGCAAACTGTGGCTAAGTCCCGAATTGGGAACAAATTGTCCATCCATACGATCGAAGTGGAATCGGGGGAAGGCGCGGGCAGAGAGCAGAGAGCGCAGGGCAGGAAGCAGATCCGACCGGTTACAGGCCAAAAGGGACGGCACGACGATTGAATTCACCATGAATTAGCAACGAGATCACGAATTTCCCGGGCCAGGGCGGCAGTCAATTCCGACATTGCCTGGCCCCCATAGATATCTTGCCCGCCGGGAAGGTAAACCGACGCTCGCACGGGCCGATCGGCAATGGGAGTGGCCCCCGTCCGCCGGTCCCGCAGGGTGCAGAGGGCAACTAGCGTAATGCGTTGATCACCACCACAATTCGGGGCAGATAGCGTGGGAATTCGGTCCAAGGAGACGATGCGCAGGGTCAGCTCTCCGGCGGTGGCCCCGGCAGCGGCCCCGGCGGTGGCAATTTGCTGAATTTCCTGGCAGGTCTGGTGCCACAGAATTCCTCGCAGGCCCGGACAGTCCACCAGGCTCTCCACGGGAGCGACGGAAATTGTTGAAAACGGTGGCTGGGAACAAGTTCCTAAATGATAGCGAGCGCAACAGCCGGCGCAGAGTAGGGACAGCAAAAAAATGAGACCGCCGGCCCGGCTCATGGGACAAATTCTCGAAAAATGAGAGCCACGTTGTGCCCGCCGAAACCCAGGTTGTCACTCAGAGCCACTCGCACTTTCTTCTCCTTCATGCCATTAACCGTATAATCCAAGTCGCAGGCAGGGTCTGGATATTCGTAGTTAATGGTGGGCGGGATCTTGCCGGTCACAATTGCCTTAGCGCAAACCGCCGCTTCAAAGGCGCCGGCCGCACCCAACATGTGGCCCGTCGCTCCTTTTATTGAGCTGATAGAGAGTTTCTTAGCGTGCTCCCCGAAGGCCAGCTTGTAGGCATTTGTCTCGCAGAGATCGTTGTAGGGGGTCGAGGTGCCGTGGGCATTTACGTAATCCACCTCTTCTGGAGCAATTTCGGCCTCTTTCAACGCACTGCGGAGAACCGCGGCCAAGCTCCCCCCACTCAGGTCCGGCGCCGTAATGTGGCTGGCATCGCAGCCGGCCCCGTAGGCAACCAATTCGCAATAAATACGTGCGCCACGGGCCAGAGCATTTTCCACGGTCTCCAGGACCAGCACGCCGGCGCCCTCACCCATGACGAAGCCGTCCCGCCGGCCGTCGAAGGGCCGGCTCGCGCGGGATGGGTCGCCGTTGAAGGCGGTAGACATGGCCCGCATGGCACAGAAGGCGGCAAAACCGAACGCATTAATGCCTCCCTCCGTCCCGCCGGCAAAGATGAGGTCCGCCTTGCCAAGTCGCAGAAAATGGTAGGCCTCGCCGATGGCATGCGCTCCGGTAGTGCAAGCACTTACGGCGGCAAAATTCGGCCCCCGGACCCCCAGCTCGATGGCGACAATTCCCCCGGCCATGTCGGGAATCAGGGCGGGAATCGTAAAGGGCGAAACCCGGCGGGGACCTTCCCCGTGCAGCACTTTAGATTGAATTTCGATGGTCTGCAGGCCGCCCACGCCGGACCCGATCAAAACCCCAACTCGCTGCCTATCACAGCTATCCAGGTCCACTGCGCCGTCCTCGAGGGCCATCCGCGCCGCCGCGACCGCAAAGTGAGTAAATGGATCATTACGGCGAACCACCTTAGCATCAAGGTAATCCGTAGGGTCGAAGCCCTTCACCTCGGCGGCCACTCGGCAGGAAAACCGCCCAATGCCCTCCACCTTAGTGACCACCCCAACGCCGCAAGCGCCGGCCAGGAGCGCTTCCCAGCTTTCTTCAAAATTCAACGCGAGTGGACTGATAGCGCCCAAACCCGTCACAACCACCCGATGGAGCGCAACTTTTGCCATTGGTGCGGCTCTTCGCAGATTCCGGCCCCTAGGAGGCCTTCGCCACGATGTAGTCGACCACATCCTTCACCGTACGCAACTTCTCCGCGTCTGCCTCCGGAATTTCCCCGGAAATTTCATCCTTAAATGCGGATTCGAAAGCCATCACCAACTCCACCAGGTCCAGGGAGTCCGCCCCCAAATCTTCCAGGAAGGAGCTCGAATCCTTCAGCTGGTCGGCACTGACGTTCAGCTGCTTAACAATAATATCTCTAACCTTCGACTCAATGGTATCCCTGTCCATGTCCGGCCGAGAAACCATCTCGGCCAATTCGGGCTGTCAACTTTTTTCGAAAGGAATGGGGTGGGAATGGCGAAATTGCACACAGTTACGTCTATTTTTGCTGCCGGGCGCCTTCGCCGGACTCCCGCAGGGCCAGCGAAAGCAGCAGACCGACGGCCATGGCGATCGGCAGGATTAGGAAGGCGGAGCGGAACTGGTTGAGTGTGAAATCGGAAGACCCATCCCCCGCGCAGTGGTCCAATAGCAAACCCACGACCGGCTGCATAATGCCTCCGATGAACATCACGGCCGTGTTTACGGCGGCGATGGCCGTCCCCCGAGCTTCCCGGCCATTGTGTTCGCTGCTGACAGTGAAGCAGATAACCTGTGGACTGGACAAAATGCCAAGGAGAAAGAGGAGGAGCCCCAAAGTGGAAAGGGAAAGGTGCGAGGGGCCCAGGATGGCCAGCAGGAGCAGCATCCCCATTAGACAACTGCCCACCAGAAAGGGCTTTCGTCGTCCTACCCAATCGGACAGGCTCCCCACCAGCGGGCTCCCCACTAGCCAGCCCAGATAGAGCATGCCGTTGGCGGTAGCCGCCTGGGCCGTCGTTGCGCCGGTGAGCAGCTCGATGTAGTGGACGCCCCAAAAGTCGGCAAAGACGATCAAGGGAAGGAATAGGGAGCAGGCCACGAGGCCGGCCAGCCAAGTTTGGGAATTGCGAAGAACGGAGCTGAGCGAGGAAAAGAAGTGCCGCAGAACTCGTTGGCTCTCACCCCGGCCGTCGACGGCGGTCCCTTCCGGCTCCGGCGGTAGGCCGCAGTGCAATAAAATCGCTACGGCGATGCCGATGGCCCCCGCCATGAGCCAGCTTCCCCGCCAACCGCAGTGGCGCAGGAGCAGGGCCACGGGAGCCTGGCCCAGGATGGCACCCCCCATGCCCAGAGCGGTGGTGAGGCCGGACAGGAAGGCCCAGCGCCGCCGCGGGAACCACGCGGAAGCCACATACATGGCGCCGATGAAGGCGAAGGCGGAACCGGCGCCCATCAGCATGCGGCCCAAGGCAAAGGTGCCCACGCCGCCGCCGGGCAGTGCGGCAAAAAAACAGCCGACCAGCATATATACAGGTACAAAATATAAATATCAAACTCATTTCTTATATAGGAACAATGATAAAATATAAGCTGCAAATTAATTATTTTTATGGAAAGAACATCAGAATTATGGTCATATATCACTGGTAGTGAATATTACTGCATTGCTAGCCACTGTATATTCTTAGTTATAGAATGTAAAAAAATTCAAAGTAGATTAACAGAATAATTAATACAGTATGTATTAGTGCTTAATAGGTGTACAATAAAAAAAAATAGTATGGGTTACTTAAAGGCCGCACCATAGCTCAGGCGGTTAGTCGCTGGCTTCCCGGGTCTGGTCATGTGGGATTTTGTGATGGACAAAAGTTGGGCTGGGGAAGGTTTTCTCCAAGAACTTCGATTTCCCCTGCCAATCTACATTCCATCTGCTTCTCCACAATCATCTTCAC
>JAITDG010000039.1 GCA_031282685.1 Puniceicoccales bacterium
CTATAAATCCAAATTCCTGGACCAGAACTGGATGCGGCAGCAGTCCTTCCCCTTCGGAGGGCCCTACTGATGGCCGATTTTTACGAACGCCACGTGGGTCCCGTCTTCACCGATGCCGCACCGGACGCACCGGCCCAGCTCCTCACCCGGGTGGAGGAGCGCCTAAAACAATTTAAACTCAACCGGGAGAAGGACGAAGAAACCCTGCGCCTGGCCCAATTTCAGAACGCGGCCCAGCGCATTGCCGCGGAAGCTTACCGAACAAACGAGACAGACGAAGCCGGCTACGTGCGCAACTATCGAGACGCCATGCGGAAAATCCCCACGCCCGTCGCCCAGCAAGGCCGCTACGGCGCCATCGTGGAAGCCGTCGAGGGGCGGTACCTGTGGACCATCGCCGCCAACCAGGAGAAAGCTCGCCGGGAGTCGTTGAAGTACAACGCGATGGACACGGCCAATGGCTTCGTGCGGACCGGCCTCCGCGTCAGCGACGGCATTCTGCAAAGTCCGGACCCGGCACTGGAGACCTACGAAAATTTCACAAATGCCACAGGCCTGCTTCTTTCCACGGCGGCGGACGGCAGCCCGCTGTTCACGCCGGAGGAGATCGCCGACACCACGGATGGCTGGACGCTGGAAGTTTTGCAGGGCCGGCAGGCGATGGACCTGAACGGCAACATTTCTTTGGAGACGCTGGCCCGGGCCGCGGACCCGAACTTTGACTACACGGTGGCGGTGCCCAATCCGGCCAGCGAACCGCTGATCTTCAAGGCGAGCGACCTTTCCGAAGGCCGGCGCAGCCAATTTCAAACCACGTCAGTGGAACGGGTTGCGGCGCTGCTGAAGCCCCAAGCGGACGCGGCGGCGCTGGACCAGGCCCAGCGGCTCTGGCGGGGCGAGGACGCTTTTCTTGGGGGGCAAAATAGTCCGGATCGGAAGGCGCTGGAGCTTTTGGCGGAGGTGCAGGTGGCGGACAGTCCCATCTCCCAGAACAACTTACAGCAGCACATGGACAACTGCAAGGGCTACGTGGAGCGTTTCGGCCTGCTTCCGGAACCCTATGCCCGGACAGTCGCGCTGCTGGTCAACGCCGACAGCCCGGAATCGGCGGTCGTGGGATCGCAAATCATTGGTGCTCTAATGCAAATTTCTCCGGACGCCGCGGCGGCGACGGCAAAGCCCTTTGACGACGCGACGCTGTTGCGGGCCAACATGTTATATGGACTCATCCAGGGCGGGACGCCGATCGCCGACGCCTTCGACGTCGTCAAAACCGCCCTGGCGAGGGACGCCCGCGCCCTGTCCGTGAAGCTTAAAGACGCCACAATTGGGGAACAATCCCGGGGCGAATTTTACGGAAATGCCGTGAGCATAACAACCTACGGTCCGGACGGCGTGGACGAATACCGAAAAATGGTGGACGCTTTTTTTCTCACCAATGGGGGTAATAGAAAATCCGCCATTGCCGTCGCAAAAGCCCGCCTCGACGGCCAATACGCGGCCACTCACATCGGCGCGGACAAGGGTTGGCGCATGCCGCTATTTGGAAAGACGCGTCGCAAATTTCGCAACACACCGGAGGCGGTCCATGGGAAAAATGCCACGGCGATCGCCAACGACATCCTCTTCCGCATGGCTCCGGAAATCGCTCGCAAAACTGGTATTCCCTGTGACTTAGAGCACGTCATCCTCGTCGCGACGCCGGAGACGGACTGGGCCGTGGCGCACAGGGAAAATCCCAGCTGGGCTATCGCCCGGAGAAATGACGATGGCACAACGATTTTTTATTTCGACCCGGAGACCGGCCAACCGATCTTTTTTTCCCTGGACGAGGACGCGCGGAAAGAAATTTATGTCGCTGACCTGGAGGATGCTGCATCGCGGGAAAAGTGGTCCCGCGGCCTCGCCGCCGCGCAGGCGCTAAATCCCCTTCTGTGGTGGGACGACGCAAAAACTCTTCTCTCTGAAGGGATTAGCGGCGACCCGCTCCTCGAGGACATCGGCGCCTTCTTTGTGGGGGTGGGCGGCAGGACGCAGGCTGGCATCACCAGCGTTTCGCAATTTTTCCACAATTTTTGGAAAGAACACCGGGCCCGGAAGCGGAAAATGCTCCTTGGCCGCAAGGACTTGCGAACAAAAACCCCGCCGAAGGCGACGCGGGAAAGGGAGATCATGCCATGAGCGATCACCTTCTTCTTTTCCCGGAGCGAACCATCGCGGAGAGCGAAAGTGCCTCCACCCGAACGACTCCAAGTCCTGAAGCCACGGTTAGCGCCACCGCGGACGGCCAACCGCGGGAGAGCCACCTGCTTCTGTACCCCGAACGGACGATCGAGGAAAACGAACAAAACGATATCTACCGGGGCCGCACGACCTTGGGAGAGGATTTCGGCCGGGCCATCCGCGGAACGGCCATCTGGCGGGTCGCAAAAAAAGTCGCCGTCGACCCAATAATGGATCCCATCCGCCGGGGTCTGGAGGATCCGGACCCGGACTTCAATTGGCGCGATTTCGCCGAACGCTACTCCTATCGCTATCCGGAAGAGATATTTAGGGACTCCAGCAGCGAGCGGCAGGCCCTGGAGAAAATGAAAGACTACGACGGCTGGCGGCGGGACCAGGAAGCGCAAAGTGCTCACCCCGTGATGAATATGATTTTTTACATGGGCGCCTTCGGGGCGGACGCGGCGGCGCTCAAATACGTCCCCTTCATCGGCGGCCTCGGGGGCAGGCTGGGCGGCGCACTGGGCCGGACAATCGCCGCTTCGCGCATCGGCGCGACAACGGCCGGCTCCATTTTGACGGATGCCGTCGCCTGCTCGACGGCTTTCATGTTGGAGACCAATGAGATAGAGCTAGCCCGCACTCTCGCCTCCGACTACGAAACCCTGGGCGAAAACGCCGAATCCATCACCATCAACGTCTTGCTGGCCGGGCTGCTGTCCGGGGTTCCGGGAGGCTGGAGGGGCTATCGCAATCGCGCTACGACAAAGGCTTTCAATGCAAAAATAAGGGAAGTCAGGCAGAAAAATCGTCGCAAAAGTCCCCGCACGGCGGCCGAACTTTTTGAAAAAATTAGATCTCCAATGGAAAGCGGGATGGAGCAGTCTGGAGAATTTCAACAGGAGGGAAAATAAGAGGTCGCAATGGCACCGAAAATTCCAGCAAAGATTGGGGCGGCGAAAGCAGCGAAGGCGGCCAAGACCGTCAAGGCGCGGCCTCCCCGTCCGACGGTAGGCGGTGTCCCGGGGAACGTTGCTAAGATTCTGCCGGAGAGCGGGGAAGCCATTCCCGGAGGGCGCATCCCGCGGGCCGCCCCGACCTCAAGCAAGCCCTACGCCGAGCTGCAAATCGGCCGGCTCAACAACGAAATCGATTCGGCATTTCAAAAAACCTTCGAGCGGATGCAGAGGGATGGGGCGCCGGAATTCGCCAAACTTTCGAAGAAAGAATTTTTCGACGACGTCAGCGGAACCCTTTTCGAGGGAAAGACTTCCGACAATCCCCATGCCAGGGAGGCGGCCGAGGAGCTGCGGCCGCTATTTGAGGATATTGCAAGGGTAAATGGGAATGAGGCCGTTTTTGAAGAAATGGCGGGGAAGCCGGTAGCCGGGGCGGCCGAGGAGGTGACTGGACCGGCTGAAGCGGAAATGGCTCTGGAAGAAGCACAGCCGGGCGAATTGCCCGGAGAAAGGTCGATGCCGCCCGCGGAGGGGCAAGGACCGCTGGAGTCGGCTGTCGAAGCGGGGGGAGAACCGTATGAAGCTTTGCCGGAAGCGGATATGACGCTTCCCGGGGAGGACGGTGCCTATCCCGAGGAAGAGCTGGACGGCGAGGATGTGGAAGTTCCCATTTCGGAAGAGCGGCGGGGGGAACTCCTCCGGGATCTGGAAATTCTAACAACTTTGGACGAAAAGCCGCGGCGGCCGCTGGAATTTGTTAATCGCATCGCTAACTGGTATTTGGAAAGCGAAGGTATCCCCCAAAAGACAGGAATTGCAATCGGCTTTAAGGCGAAAAATGACATTCTTGGCAATAGTTCCGAACGCGGCACCGGATTGATTCATCTGCCGAAGGTGCACGGCATAGAGAAGCAGCGGGTGCTCGATATTCCAACTTCAGAAATTGAGGACTTCGTCGTCCTAGGGTCAGGACCCATAAAAAAGTTGACCATCCCCTTCTCTTGTGTTTTTTGGGTCCATGGCATTGGTAGATGCGGAGCTTATAGAACGGCTGAAGATCTATTTTCCGAAGTCGCGAGGCAAACCGCGCGTAGATGATCAAAAGGTCCTCGGCGGCATTACTTGTGTTATCCGCAACGGACTCCGTTGGAAGGATTTGCCGAAGGAGTATGGACCCTATAAAACCGTCTACAACCGTTTTATTCGATGGAGTCGTCGCGGGATTTTCACTAAAATTTTCCAGGCATTGGCAGATGAGGAATTGGAGAAAATGGCGAAAAACAGAATGCAAATTTTGGTGATGGATTCGACTCATTTGAAAGTACACAGAACGGCAGCCAGCTTGCAAAAAAAGGGGCTTTGCCGCGACACATTGAACGCACAAAAGGCGGATTAAACAGCAAACTGCACGTGATTTGCAACGAAAGAGGCAAACCGGTACAATTACCTTGAACGGCCGAAAATGTGAATGACATTTCCGGCGCCGGGCAGTTGTTGCACTCCTTGCCGAAGGGCGAACATCTGGTGGCAGATAGGGGATACGATGCACGATGGCTCAGAGATGCATCGGTCAAACGTGGCGTAATTCCTTGCATCCCACCAATTAAAAACCGCAAGGCCCGTCCTTCCTACGATGCAGTTCTCTATCGCAAACGACATAAAATTGAGAACATGTTTTTTAAACTGAAGGACTGGCGTCGCATTGCCATGCGCTACGACC
>JAITDG010000040.1 GCA_031282685.1 Puniceicoccales bacterium
CTTCATTCCGTGAACTGGTCCATCCGCCGCATTTTCCGTAGTTTTCTACCGCTTGCACTGTCCTTCGCCGCAACCTGCCGGGGGGGAGCCGTTGCCCTACAGCCGACGGCCCAGATGCACACGGAGACTCTCTACATGGTGCGCTGCCTGTCCGGCATCCACTACGACCGCAAGCCCATCTCCGCCATACCCAGGGGGGAAATCCTAGACGCCTACCTGGAGGATCTAGATCCCCAGCGCATGTTTTTTCTCCAGTCCGACGTGGACGACATTCACTCCCGCTACGACCTGACTTTGGATATTTTCTTGAACAGCGGGAGCGTAAAGCCCGGTTTCGCCATCTACGACCTCTTCCGTGAGCGAGCCAATGGGCGGCTGGAGTGGGTAGATCTGACCTTGCAGAGCGCACTTACCATCGCGGAGGACGGGTACTTCGAGCCGGACCGGAAGGAGGCGCACTGGCCCGACTCGGAGGAGGCGCTGAATGAGGCCTGGCGCCAGCGGCTGGCCTTTGACTTTCTAAACGAAATCCTGCAGGAAAATCCTGAAAATGTCGCCGAAGAGAGCGGAGTAACCTGCGATGAGGTGCAGAGGCGACTTCGCAGGCGCTACGAGCGCTATCGCCGCTCCATCGATGACGTGGAGCCCTATCACGTGCAAGAGCTTTTTTTGAACAGCGTGGCAGAACTCTATGACCCGCACTCCTCCTTTCTCTCCGCCACAACCTGGGAAGATTTCCAAGCCTACACTTTGACAAACTCCTTCATGGGCATTGGCGCCGTGCTGCAGGACGACGACGGCTACTGCAAAATCGTCGAAGTCTACGCGGGTAGCCCGGCGGAGCGGTCCGGCATGCTGTACGTCGGCGACCGGATTTTGGCGGTCCAGCAGGGGGAAGGCGAACCGGTGGACATCATCGGCATGCGACTCAACCGGGCCGTCAAGCTAATCAAAGGGCCGAAGGGCACGGCCGTCACACTCCATTTGCAGCCGGCGGACGGAGATCCTTCCGAGCGCAAGGTGGTAACGCTGGTGCGGGACGAGATCCAACTCACTTTCCAGCGGGCCCGGGCCCGAGTCTACGACGTGCCCGACCCCGCCAACGGCCGGACAATCCCGCTCGGCTACATCCGCCTGCCCACCTTCTACGGCGGCGACGGTTCGGCGAAAAATAGCGGCTGCTGCGTGGACCTGAAGGAGCTGCTGGCCAAGTTGGCCGACGCGGACGTGCGGGGGCTGGTGCTAGATCTGCGGGGGAACGGGGGCGGACTCCTCGACGAAGCGATCGCCATCACCGGCCTATTTCTGGGGGGTGGCCCGGTGGTTCAGGTGCGGGATGGCGATGGGCGCGTGCAGCTCTTTTCGGACCCGGACCGGGAGATTTCCTACGGCGGCCCTCTCGTACTCCTCACCTCCAAGCAGAGCGCGTCGGCATCGGAAATTCTTGCCGGCGCCCTCCAGGACCACCGCCGGGCGCTCGTGGCGGGGGACCGCTCCACGTTCGGCAAGGGCTCCGTGCAGGCCCTATTGCCCATGAATCACTCCTTCCTCTTCCTGCGCAACGGTCCCCAACTCGGCGCCGCCCGCATCACCATCCAAAAGTGGTACCGGCCCAACGGGGATTCCATCCAGTGCCGGGGCGTGCCGGCCGACGTCGTATTCCCCTCCGCCAACGATGCCCTGCCCTTCGGCGAGGCGGACAGTGGGCACGCGCTACCCTGGGACACCGTCGCCGGAGTCCCCCTGCGGGAGTGGAACGGCGCTACGCCCTGCTTTCTCTCGGACGAACTCCTCGAGGAACTGCAAATTCGCTCCATGGAACGGCGGAGTGAGCCGGAATGGCAACTGCAGGAGGAGCAGGCCGCCCACTTTGCAGAAAAGGTGGGGCAAAAAAGATTTTCCCTAGCGATCGAAGAGCGGCGACGGCAAAAGGAGGAGGAGCGGGCCTACCGGTCCGCCATGGAGGAGCGCATCAGGGTGCTCTCGGAAAGAAATTATGCCCACCGGGAAGTGCTGCTGTCGGTGGCAGAGGGGGAGGAGCGGAAACCGCGGCAGTCGGCCAATCGGGACGATGAGGCGTCCTCGCCGGAATTTGACGTCCCCCTGCGAGAGTCCCTGCGCATTTTGGTAGACTGGCTCAATCTCGTGGAAGATGGCTACGCTGCGGTTGCTGCTCGCTGATGGCGAGAGTCGGCTGCGGTCGGCCGCCGTCGAATCTCCCCGGACGGACGCGGAATGGCTTCTGGCGGAGCTCTGCTCCCTCCGCCGGTCGGAATTGGCCCTGCACTGGGAAGAAGATCTTCCTCCGGAACGGGAAGAGCGCTGGGAACGGCTCCTGTCCCTCCGCTGTGGACGAGTCCCGCTCCAGCGCATTCTGGGAACGGCCCACTTTTGCGGAATTCCGCTGGCCGTGGACGGTCCGGTCCTCATTCCCCGGCCGGAAACGGAGCAGCTGATAGAATTGGTCGCCCGGGAAATGCAAAATCGGCCGCCCCGCACGATCTTAGACCTGGGCACCGGCAGTGGCGCCTGCATTCTGGCCCTCGGGAGGGCCTTCCCGTCCGCAGAACTTACGGCCAGCGATATTTCCTCGGAAGCCCTAGCCCTAGCCCGCCGCAACGGCGAACGGTGCGCGGCGGGAACTCGAATCCGCTTCGTCAGGAGCGACTGGTTTTCGGAACTTCCTGGCCGCTGGGACCTCATCGTCGCCAACCCCCCCTATCTTACGGAAGAGGAATGGCAGAGCGCGGAACCGGAAGTGCGACTCCATGAGCCGCAATTGGCGCTACTGGGCGGCGGGCCGGACGGCGCGGGCGCCCTGCGCACCATTCTCCGCGATAGCCGGGAACGGCTGACCCGTGGCGGGCTGCTTGCTCTCGAAATGGGCACGGCGCAGGGACCCGCACTGTCTGTCCTCGGAACCGAGTTGGGCTTCGCCGGTGAAATTTTTTCGGACTTCAGCGGCCGCGAGCGCTTCTTCCTCGCCCGCCTTGGCTAGTCCAAGTTCTGCCGCCGATGGTAGACGCTCTGCACAATGCCCTGAAGGAGAAAGCAGACGATGAGGAATGAGCCGCCGTAGCTTAGAAAGGGCAGCGGCACGCCGGTGATGGGCATGAGCCCGAGCGTCATGCCCACATTTATGAGGGTGTGCATGGCCAGCAGGATGGCGGCGGAGACGGCCAGGTAGCGGCCGAAGCGGTCCCGGGACAGGCGAGCAATTCGTAAGTTATTCCATGAAAGAACCATAAGCATCGTAACGGCACTAAAGGCGCCCAAGAATCCCTTCCCTTCCGCCAGCGTCGAAAAAAGAAAGTCATTGGTGGCGACGGAGCGGGGCAGGTAGCCGAGTCTGGTCTGGTCGTCGCCGCTGCCCCGGCCGCTAAACCCGCCGGATCCCACGGCGATGAGGGACTGGCGCAGGTTCCAGCTGATGTTCGTGCCCTGCGGGTCCACCGCCGCCGGCGCCACAAAACCGAGAATCCGATTCCGCTGGTAATCTTTAAGTGGGAATAGGGAGTGGGACTGGTAGAGCCCGCCGTGCCGATCCGGGCAGAGGCTGCTCTCGTCTAGAAAGTTCCGGTAGCGGAAGATGTCCCAGGCCAGAAGGGCTAGGACGGCGAAGGCAAAGGCGGCCAGCAGAAGAAAAAATCGACCGGGCAGACCGGACACGTAGAGCAGAGCCAGCAGAATGGGTGGCAAGATGAGGGCAGAGCCCAGATCCGGCTGTAGAAAAATGAGCAGCCAAGGAATCGAAAAAATGACAAAAAGGCGCAATAGGAGAAATTTCGATTCGATGGCACCGTCTATCCGCGTTCGAGAAAGGGTGGCCGACAGGAGAAAAATCGTGGTCAGTTTAGCCAGTTCCGCCGGCTGTAGCTGCAGACAGAACAGGCGGATCCAACGTTGAGCGCCGCAGTGGGAGACGCCGAGCGGGGTCCAGAGGGCGAGGAGTAGCAAAATCCCCGCTCCGTAGAGCCAGTGCGCCTGCCGCAGAAAAATCCTATAGTCCATCGCGGCGCAAAGGACATAGAGAGCAATCCCCCCCAGGAACCAGACGACTTGCCCCCGCCACTGGGTTCCGTGGAAGGCGCTCTGGGCCGAATGTATGGCGAAAATCCCCATGAGAGTCAAAAAGAGCATGCAGAGCGGCGCCAGCAAATCCCAGCGGCGAATGGCGCCCAGGGAGAGGTGGCGCCGCGGCGGAAGACCGTCCTGCTCCTTCATAGTCTGCTTTTAAAAAATTCGGTGGCGGCGGAAAGAACATCTTTCCCGCCATGCCCCCGCAGTGCCGTCGCGCTCCCGCTAGGGGGAAGCGCGGCGGATGAGGGTCGAAAGTTGCTCGCACAGCTCTTTTAGCCCACTTCGCTCCCCGCAGGAGATGGGAATGGGGACAAGGTTGGGGTGCTTTTTCCGAAAGATTTGCAAGTTCTTTTCGGCGGTGGGCAGGTCCATTTTGTTGGCGGCCACCAGAAATGGCCTATCCGCCAGGCCCCGGCCGTAGAGGCGCAGTTCTTCCCGCAGTTCGGAAAAGTCCTCCCAGGGCTTGCGGCCGTCTACCGCTCCCATGTCGATCAATAGCAATAGGATTGGACAGCGCTCCACGTGGCGGAGGAAGCGGAAGCCGAGTCCCCGGCCCGCGTGGGCGCCCCCGATGAGTCCCGGTATGTCCGCGACCGTGAAGCCATTTTCTCCGGGCACGACGGCCACCTTCGGATGTAGAGTTGTGAATGGGTAGGTGCCCGTGGGCCGCTCGGTAGCGGTAAGAGCGTTGGTGAGTGAGGATTTGCCGGCGTTGGGGAAACCCACCAGCCCCACCTGCGCGATCACCTTCATCTCAAAGCGAAATTGACCGCTTTCGCCCGGCTCTCCCGGGATGGTCCGCCGGGGGGCCCGATCGGTGGACGTTTTAAAGTGCTCGTTGCCTAGTCCGCCCTTGCCACCCCGCAATAGAAGGATCCGGTCCCCGTCCCGCAGCAGCTCCGCGACAGGGTCTTCCGAATCGGTCCCATAGACCGCCGTCCCCTCCGGCACCCGCAAAATTTCATCTGCTCCGTTCCGCCCGTGCCGTTGGGATCCCATGCCGGACTGCCCCGATCCGGCCCGCCGGTGGGGCGTAAATTTGTAGTCCACCAAATCGCCCACGTTATGGTCGCAGAGCAGGATCACGCTCCCGCCATTGCCGCCGTCGCCGCCGTCCGGACCGCCCTTGGGAATGTACTTTTCCCGCCGGAAACTGAGGCAGCCGTGCCCTCCGTCGCCGGCGGCCAGAAACACTGTCACCTCGTCCACGAACATTCGCCCGGTCACCCTGCAAAGGCCCACCGGCGGCGCAATCCCAATTCCTCTCCCGGGCGGCAGCGGAAGATGGGAAATGTGCCGAAGTGCACTTTCCCCTTGCAGAGCGCGAGAAACAGTGCCACCTCGACTCCGGCGGGGTGTAGCTCAGTCTGGCTAGAGCGCTACGTTCGGGACGTAGAAGTCGCTGGTTCAAATCCAGTCATCCCGACCAGGCCCGCCGGGCGGCTCTGCGGACCGTTTTCCACGATGTACGTAAAATTCAGCGGCTCAAACTTTGGAAATTCTCTTTTTTAAGAGTTCCGTTTTTTGTTGCATTTTTTGGCGAAAATGTAATAATAGCGAACTATGGATGCACCCGTTTCATTTAACCACCAATCTTTTGCTAGCACCGTTCATGCGAGAATAAACGAATCCAATCATACAGAGGATGTTAAATTTGAGGTCGATGGCAAAACCTATGCGAATTTGAATGAAATCTTAGGGGCGCTAAAAACACTGGATACCGCAAAACCTTTCATAGAAGGAGTTTTAAATGACGAACACATTGAAGTTACGAATAATGATTTAATTGCATTGCGGCGGGAACTCGTCAAGGAGTTCGGCGACACTGGCACTGTGGGGAAAGGTCTTCTGCAAAAGATCGTCGACGGGCTTCTTTGGTTTTTCTACGTGGCGAATTTTAAACGAAATCAAAGTTTAAGTAGTGAAGTGAGCAGTGCTCTCGGCGGAATATCTGTGGACGTTATGAAAGTTCCCGGAGATGGCAACTGTGCGCTAACGAGCACCCTATGCTTATTAAGAAACGGAAGCGGAACGGACATATCCATTGAAGATTACAAGGCCATAAAAAGAGAGGGTGAAATGGCCCGCTCGGTATTGGGAGGTCATGAATCACATGGCATTCCCGGAATTGGTGATTCAGGTGCAACTACAGATGACGCTGATGATTTTATAGTTATTGATCCTGAGACGCAGTCTCAAGGCACAACCGCAGAAGAGCAGGTTAGTTCGTCCGGAGTGCAAGGAGAGCGGCCAGCGGGACAAGGAGAGCGGCCAGCGGGACAAGGAGGAACAGCAGCTCCGGGAAGGCCTAGGCTTGGTCTCAGCGGAGTAGATTCCGCAAGGGCTCGCGCACTAGGACATGCTGGAGAAAATCTCCAATTTAGCGAATTTGGATATCTTGCACAACTTTACGGAACGGATATCTGCGTGATCGATATGGATAATGGTCCACAATTTGCAGTATTCAAACCAGATGGAAGTTGCAACACTACTGCCAATGAAGATTTCGCAGAGCAGGTGCGTAGTAATGGTGGAAAATTTGTAGTCTTGAAGGGCAACCACGCACGATTTGCCACCATGAACCCTGGGACACGCACAAACTAGTACCAGTAGTCATTCGCGCCGTTTTCGAACGGCACGCCAAACTCTCCCGTCCCGACCACGCCCGCCGGGCGAACTGCTTTCTACGGTATGCGCAAAATTCAGCGGCTCAAACCCTGAAAATCTTTTTTTAAAAATTCCGTTTTTTTGTTGCATTTTCTCGGTAAAAATATTAAGCTAATGTGTGATGGTAGCTCGCATATATGATCGAAATGATTTTGCCTCCCAAGCTTCCTTTATATGTATGGAAACTCACAAGAATCCTAATCTTAAGATTAATGGCCGGAGATACAAGAATTTGAATGAAGTCTTAGGGGCGATAAAAACGCCGGATACCGCCAAACCTTTCATAAAAGAAATTTTACGTACCGCTACCTTTAGCTTTGATGATAGTAGTATTGATGCCGGGAAATTAATTGAATTGCGGCGGGACGTCATCAAGGAGTTCGGCGACACTGGCAGTGTGCAAAAAGGTTTTCTGCAAAAACTCGTCGACATGTTTCTTTGGTTTTTCTACGCGGCGAATTTTAAAAAAGACGAAAGTTTAAGTGATGAGGTGAGCAATGCTCTCGGCGGAACATCTGTGGATGTTATGAAAGTTCCTGGAGATGGCAACTGTGCGCTAACAAGCACACTGTGCTTGTTGAGAGGTGGAACGGACATATCCTTTGAAGAATACAAGGCCATAAAACGAGAAGGTGAACTGGCCCGCTCGGTATTGGGAGATTATGAAAGACATGGTATTCCAGAAATTAATGTTTCAAATACACCAGTTATGACAGAAGATGAGGACTTCACGGTTGTTGGTGGGACATCTTCAGACACACCCGTAGACCCCGCCATTTCGTCCGGAGTGCAAGAAGGGCAGCCAGCGGAACAAAGAGAAACAGCAGTTCCGGAAAGGCCTAGGCTTGGTCTCAGCGGAGTAGATTCCGCAAGGGCTCGCGCACTAGGACATGCTGGAGAAAATCTCAAATTTAGCGA
>JAITDG010000016.1 GCA_031282685.1 Puniceicoccales bacterium
CCACCAGTACCGTGTAGAGGGCAGTGATGGAGCCCTTTTCCGACTGCCCCGCCCGCTCCATGAGCTTGGGCAGAGTGGCGAAGACGGAGGGCGGAAAGCCGCGGCGGGTGGGCGGTTCCCCGGCGGCCAGGCCGATTTCCCGGAGTGCCCGGCCGAAGCGGGTTACCGAGTCCATCATGAGGAGCACTTTTTTTCCCTGGTCCCGGAAGTACTCCGCTACGGCCGTCGCCACGTAGGCTGCCTTGAGCCGCTCCATGGGGGTCCGCTCGGAAGTGGAGACGACCAGCACGGTCCGCCGCATCCCCTCCTCGCCCAGATCTTTTTCGATAAATTCCCGCACTTCCCGGCCCCGCTCCCCCACGAGCGCCAGCACGTTGACGTCCGCCGTGGTGCCGCGGATTATCTGGCCCAGGATGGTGCTTTTCCCTCCGCCGGCCGCCGCAAAAATGCCCATGCGCTGGCCTTCGCCGCAGGTGAGGATGCCGTCCAGTGCCCGCACGCCGAGCGAAATGGGCTTGTCGATGGGCGCCCGGGTGAGCGGGTTGGGCGGATCGGCGTAGACAGGATAGTACTTTTTTACTTTCAGCGGGCCCTTCTTATCCACGTCGATGGGATTCCCTAAACCGTCCAAGGTCCGCCCAATGAGCTCTTCTCCTACGGGAGCCATGTGCACCTGGCCCGTGGGAATGACTTCCGTGGCGCCCGATATGCCGGTCAGTTCTCCCAGCGGCGTCAGTAGGGTTTCGTGGCTGGAAAAGCCCACCACTGCCGCCATCAGCTCGGTTTCTTCCCAGGGTGTCTTCAGCCGGCAGAGCTCGCCGATCTTGGCTCGCGGCACGGAAGCGCGGATGATGGTGCCCACTACCTGCAGCACTCGCCCCTTCACTTCCACGAGGCAGGCGTCCCGAAGGCGCTCCTCGAAGGCCTCCGACTGCCGCTTCAACGTTTGCCCGTCCACCGCGATAGCCTATGTCGGACGCCGCCGCTCCGGCAAGACTTTTCCTCGGGCAAAGTCGCAGATGGGCGAGCGACTCTGCCACTTTTTACCGCAAAAGACTGGGAATTAGCGGGAGAAGCGAACAATCCTAAATTTTTTCTTGGCAAATTCCTGGCATTCCCTAACAGGGATCATACTATGAGCGGCGTTTCTTCCCAATATAAATTGGGCATTGTTGTCATACTCAACATCAATAGGGCCGTAGATGACGTGGTGGACCGTATCATCTCCATTGGCGTATTATCCGCCCAATTCTCAAACAGAGAAGATCTTCAAGCTAAAGTTGCGGATCAATTTAGTGCGCCAGAGATCCGGAAGAAACGTAATTTATTTTATGTTCTAACGCTTGGCATTGGGCTAGTTGTTAGCGCTATTGTTTACGTCTTATATGTCATAGATAGAAAAAAATGTGTCGAAGAATTGGCCGGGCAGTTCATCCAATGGGCGCAAGCGGCGTTCGGCGGCGCGGCTGAGCCGGCCAAAGCAAATGGGGATGGGCAATCTGGCAGTGCCTCCTCCGATTTGCAAGGTTGCGGAGAGGCGGCCGCTACTTCTTCGGGATCTACGGCCGCCGAATCGTCGTCGGAGGAGTCGCCGTGCGGCGACGAGGACTCCTGTTGTTCCTCATCGTCATCATCATCTTCTTCGGGCCTGCCGCCGGCGGGAAGCGGGCCGGCCCCGGCAAACCCGGCCCAGCAGCCCAACCCAACGGCGGCGGCCCAGCCCGTGCCTCCGGCAGCGGCAAATGTGCCGGGGCCCGGGCCGGTACCTCAGGCGGCGGCCCAGCCCGGACCGGCAGCAGCAGCGAATGGGGCACCCCAGACCCCGGCCCAGCAGCTTGCAGCAGTGGCAGCCAAAGTTGGAGTGGCAGCTCAAACGTTTGGGGACGCCATAGAAGCTAGTGCAAAGGAAGATGGGAAAAAGATACAAGAATTCTTTGCCGGAATTCCGGACAAAGTTGCCAAAAGTAACGAAAAGATCGCGAGAGGTCTTGACGAATTTGGGAAGAAAGTTAAAACTTTTTTCAAAATTGGTGGCGGGGACTAGGAACCCGTTCGCCGGTCCGCGGGCGCTCCAGAAGGACTAAGTTTTCAATGTGCCTCGTCTGCGGGAAGAGATCCATCGGTTGGACTCTTCGAATGGCGTAGGTGCCGAGCAGGGGGCGCAGGTCCCGCACCTGGGCCTCCGGTCCGCAGGAGACGTAGACGACGCGGCGGGGCTGGAAGCGGAGCAATTGGTCGGCGAAGGCGCGGCCGCAGCCGGTGCGGGGCGGGTCTAGCACTAGGGCCGTCCGGTCGGCGGGAAAGTCCACGGCGGCGAAAATGTCTTCTGCCGTGCCGGCAAAAAACTGCCCGTTGCCCACGCCTTGAATGGAGCCGTTTAGGCGGGCTAGTCGGACGGATTCCCGGCAAATTTCGATGCCGGCGACTTTTTGGAAGCTCTCCGCCAGAGAAAGGGAGAATAGTCCGACGCCGCAGTAGGCATCCACCAGGAAGTCGATCTCGGGCGCAGTGGCCATGTCCCGCACGGTTCCGATGAGATCCGGCAAAATGGCGCCGTTGTTTTGGAAAAATTCTCCGGCAATGAAGTGAAAGACTTTCCCGCAGACCGTTTCTCTCGCTAGCGCGCGGGGATCTTCCACGACTCCCCCGTCCGTCCGCCGCAGCAGGGCCGTTCCTCCGCGGCGGGTGACCGTGGAGCGGATGCGTTGGCGGCAGGCGGGCAGGGCTCCGTTGATTTCCTCTGCGGCGATGGGACACTGGGGCACATCGATGATGGGGCGACCTTCCGCCGCCAGGAAGCCAATCGGCTCCTCCCCGCTGCCTCGAATGCGGCCGTAGTGGGGAGTTAGCTTCGTGCGATAGCCGTAGGTGAGCGGCGAAGGCACCGTCGGTTGGACGACGTCCCGCTCCAGATCAAATTCCGCGAAAAGTTTTTGAATTTTCCGCCGTTTTAGCGCCAGCTGGTCCCCGTAGGCCACGTGCTGGTATTGGCAGCCGCCGCAGCGGGGAAAGAGCGGACAGCGCGGCTCAACTTTCTTTAGATTTTCTAAAAATTCCTCCGCCATCGGCCCACCGGAAGCTGCGAACATTTCTCCATTTGGCCGGCCGGCGAGTTCATTTTTGGGGCCGGCCGGCGGAAATTGAATTCTAGGGCTTCTGCGGGAGCAGCTCTTCCAGCTTTGGCTTCTGGGACTGGGCCGTGCGGAAACAATTGAACAGCAGACCGATGGAGGTGAAAAATAGGAGCAGGTTTGAGCCGCCGTAGCTGAGCAGCGGCAGGGCCATGCCCTTGGTAGGGAAGAGTCCCATCACGACCGCCAGGTTGATGACGGTCTGGGCCGCCAGGAAGAGCAGAATGCCGCTCGAAAAGAGAAAGAGGAAGGGGTCCTGGATGCGGTAGATTTCCAGCCATATGACCGCGAAGAGAACGACATAGGCGAGGAGGGCGAGGAGGGCGAATGGGTAGCCCAGCTCCTCGGCCACGATGGGAAAGATGAAATCCGTGTGGGCTTCCGGCAGGTAGGAGAGCTGCTGGCGGCCGTTCCCCAGGCCCAGCCCGCGGAGTCCGCCCGACTGGAAGCCGATGAGCCCCTGCCAGAGCTGGTAGGAGCCGGTCAATTTGGTGGATTCGACGTCGAGGAAGGAGAGAATTCGCCCTAGCCGGACGGGATTCCGAGAGACAAAGAGGGCGAGGAGGAGGACTGCCCCGGCGCAGCAGGACAGGAGCAGGCGCAGGGGCGTGCCGCTCAAAAATAGCAGTGCAAAGCCGACGGCGAGAAAGAGAAAAGTGCTGCCGTAGTCCGGCTCCAGCAGCAGCAGGACGGCGAAGGCGCCGAGGAGGGCGATGGGCCGCAGAAAGTTTTCTCTCAGGTCCCAGGGCAGGCCGGCACGGGCGGAGAGTCGCTCCGCGAGGCGGAGGGTTAGGGCCAGCTTGGCCAGTTCGGACACTTGGAAGTGGAAAAAGCCCAGGTCGATCCAGCGGCGGGAGCCCTTAACGGCGTGGCCGATGGGCGGTACGAGGACGGCGACGGAGAGCAGGAGGGCAAAGGCAACGATCGTGCCCGAGTGGTGCCGGAGGAGGTCCAGCGGTAGAAGCAGGGCGACGCAGCAGCAGGGAATGGCCAGCGCGAGCCAGACGCACTGCCGCAGCAGGTAGTTGGGGCCGACGAAGGAGAGACTTGCGCTGGATAGGGTCAGCAGGCCGAGCACCGTGAGAAAGACGACGCAGACGGGCACCGCCAGGAGTCGGCCGTTGGCGGCGAAGTAGCGGTAGTAGTCTCCCAAAAATTTAATCATGGCCATCGCCGGGACAGATCGGCCGGTAGTGCCTTTCCCCCGCACCGTCTTCGAATGCCAGCTCCTTGCCCCGCATGCCCAAGAAAATCAGCTGGCCGATCCGCTCCCCCTGGCGGACCAGTCGCCCGTCGATCAGGGCCTTCGTTTCGTAGGGTCCCACCTGAACGCCCTGGACCGTAAGGACCCGCAGCTGGTCGGCGGCCGAAAGGACGGCCGCTTCCGCCTCCGGCGGCCGGCGGTCCGCACTTTTGTGGGGAATCCGCCAAAAAGCGACGGCCAGGCAGCCGCAGCCGGCCAGAAAAAACGATAGGCAAAGGAGGCCGAAAAATCGGCGGCGGCCGGAAAAAAAATCGGTGGTCGGCTCGCCGCGCCGCTCTCTCCGTAGGGCATCGTCGATGAGTGCCATTTTTAGAGTCTCCGAAAGTCGCGGATGGCCCGGCGGGCGTCGCGGAGTCCAATGGCGTGGCCCGATCGGGCGTAGGCAGAGAGTAGGGCCCTGTCGCAGAGGCCGTTAATTATTCGAGGAATGCCATTTGCGGCCCGATGGATGGCCCCAATGGCTACCAGGGAAAACTTCACCGCGCCGCTGCTTCCGGCGTAGGCGAGCCGGTAGTTGACGTACTTGGCCGTCTCCAGGAAGTGGAGCGGACGCAGGTCGTAGTAGACCGGTATGCGCTGGCGCAGTTGGCGCAGTTCTTTTTTTTTGAGTAGTTTGCGCAATTCCGGCTGGCCCACCAGAACGATCTGCAGGACCCGGTGGTCCTTGGTCTCCAAATTGGAGAGCAGGCGCAGCTGTTCCAGCATTTGGAGGGAGAGATTTTGGGCTTCGTCGATGACCAGAACGATGTCCCGGCCCGCCCGCTCGTAGCGCTGTAGGGCGTCGGACACCTTTTCTAGCAGTTCCAGGGGCAGGCGGGAGTCCGTGGGCATTTCCAGATCCTGAAGAATTTGCCCGTAGAGGTCGACCAGGTCCACGGTGGGGTTTTTTAAAATGATTTTACGGTACTTTCGTGCGGGCAATTCTCGCAGTAGCGCCTGCAGGAGTGTGGTTTTGCCACAGCCCACCTCACCCGTGAGGACGACGATGCCCTTTTTTTGGCCGATGCCGTAGCGGAGGTGGGCGAGCGCTTCTCCGTGCTGCGGGCTCAGATAGAGGAAATCCGGATCCGGCGCTATGCCGAATGGGGACCGTGCCAAGCCGAAGTACGTGAGATACATGCTGCCGCCATTGAAGTGGAATTGGCAGCCCTGGCAACCGGGAAAGTAGAGCCCTCCGGAGTGTGCCGACGTTGTTTAGCATATTTTTCGATTTTGCGGCGTCGGATCGCACTTCAAATTCGCGCCATTGGCCTTGCTCCGGCGGAAAATCTTTACTCCCATGCCGCCGTGGAGCGGCGGCGGTGCAGTGGCGCGGAGCGGTCAGTGGCGGCCATGGCCCTGGCGACGGTCCTCTCCCGGGTGGCCGGCCTGCTGCGGGACAGCGTGCTGTTCGCACTTTTGGGCCTCTCCGAGTGGAGCGGCGCTTTCCTATTCGCCTTCACCGTCCCGAACCTGTTTCGCCGCATGCTGGGGGAGGGGGCTCTCAGTTCGGCCATGGTCCCCCTTTTTTCGGAAACTCTAAAAAAACACTCGCTCGGGGAAGCATTTGCATTTTTGAACCGGCTCCTCTCGCGCCTCTGTGTCTTTCTCTCGTTGGCCCTCTGTGCCGCTGCGGTCGCCTTCCTGCTGGGCTATAATTTCCTATCGGACCGTTGGTTGCGCGCCCTGTCCCTGTCTCTACTGCTCGCCCCCTACCTGCTGGCCGTCTGCCTCTCCGCCATGGTCTGCGGCGCTCTGAACGTCCTCGGTTCCTTCGGTTTGCCCGCATTGACGGCCCTCCTGCTGAACGGGGCCATGGTGGGTGCCGGTCTCTGTGCTCTGGTTCTCTGCCCTTCCGGCGGGCTGGGGGCTGCGCTGTTCCTCTGCGGCGGCGTACTGGCCGGCGGGGCTGGCCAGCTGGCCTTTTCGGGCTTTCTGCTGCGGCGCTACGGCTGGCGCTTCCGCTGGGACTGGTCCCCCTGCCCGCTCCTGGGCCGGCTCTGGAGCCTTTTCCTGCCGGCCCTGCTGGGCGCCGCCATGGTGCAGATCAATGGGACCGTCTCCCGCCTGCTGGCCTTCTGGCTCACCGCCGATGGAATTTCCACCCTCTACCTGTCCAGTCGGCTCGTGGAGCTGCCGCTGGGGATTTTTGCCGTCGCCGTGGTTTCGGTCGCATTTCCCGCCCTATCCCGCTCCGCCTCCGCCCGCGACGGAGAATCCTTTGCGCGCGCCTACGGCCACGCCTACCGCTCCATTTTGATGGTCACAGTCCCGTCCGCCATTGGTTTGATCCTCCTCGGCGGGCCGATTTTGACCGTTCTTTTCGGCTGGGGCAATTGCAGCGCGGAGGATCTGGCCCGGACCCTGCCGGTCCTCCGACTCTCCGCCGCCGGCATCCCCTTTTTTGCCCTCGCCGGCCTCCACAGCCGCGCCTTCCACGCCCACCAGGACATGGGTACCCCCGTCCGAATCGCCGCCGCGACCGTCGCCGTCAACCTACTTCTTACGGTCCTGCTGGTAAAACCCTTCGGCGCCGCCGGCATCGCTTCCGCCAACCTGCTCTCCGCCGTCCTTCAGTGCATACTTTTGCGGCAGAGGGCGGTCCGCTCCTGGGGGAGGGAATTCTTCTTCGCCGGCGGAGCCGGTCGGGCCCTGGCGTGGGCCAACGGCGCTCTGGCCGCCCTGCTCTTGTCCATCGGCCACTTTTCCCCCGCCGCCGGCAGGGCCAACCGGCTCGAAACTTTGCTGTGGCTCGCCCTTAGCATTTCCGCCGCCGTACTTTCCTACGGACTGCTCCTCCGGCGGATGGGCTTCGGAGAAGTCTCCCTGCTCTTTGCCCCATTCGACTTCCTGCGGCGAAAATAGCATTCCCTTCTTTCCATATGCCTTATTCAAGGAAGAGAACTATTTTGTGGACATGGCTTTCTTTTTTTGCAATATTGTGTCGTAATGGATATTAACATACCCTCTCGCCGCGAAGTGTTGGGTACGGGCACGCCCGGCGCCCGTCCGAATATTTCGGAAAGTGCGTACAGATATAAGGGAGAACTACTAACCCAGGAGCAGGTAGGGACGCTTGAAAAAAATATGCTCGGGGATGTGCCGGCCAGGAACAGGGAAGAGGGGGTCTCGATTGAGGCTGTGCTGCAAGTCTACGCGTTCTTGGGATCAATTCCGCCGGAAAGCGAAGTGGAAATTTCAAGTAGTGAGGGTGGGACAAAAAAGTTATTGGCGTCCGATCTCCGTGATAGCCTCAAGTCGGCTATCGATAGGGCAGTCGAGAAGCCGCTGGACGGAGGATCCGTTAGGCGTCTTTTTGCTTATGGCGAGCGCAATGAACTAGTTCAAACAATGAAGGACTGTTCCGATTTTGCTGAGAAATTTGACTTCGGCCCCCCGGAAGCGGGCACTAGGAGGGAGCTAGACACTGGGAAAAAGCTACGGGATTTTGCAAAGGGAGACGGGAGGAAGTCGAAAAATCGAGTGGCCAGAGCAGTAGCGGGTCTGCGAGCCAACGTGGACCACATAGAGAGAAGTATGAGTCCCGTGGGGAGCCATGGGGAAAATCTGGAGCAGCGGCGAGAGACGATGCAGAAGCTCGTGGACCGGAAATTGCCGGGAATTCCTCACAAAGTGCTAACGCTTGCGGAGGTCAGAGAGCGGGTGGAAATTGCTCGAGCAAGTGGCCAGCCGGAGCCAAAATTCGTCCAAGTGACTTTTGACCGGGACGACGGAAGGATGCGCTTCCAGGCTGTTACTTTTGATTGGGGCACATGGAGATTCGTCCCAGCACAGGGCAGCAAGAAGGAAGAAGCCGAAGAGTATGCCCAAAATGCCCTAAGGCAAATGAGGCGCGGCCAGCCAAACGACGGGATTGTAATGTGACGCACGCCCTTCCGGGCGTGTGCGATGGCTACCCCGACTGCATTCCGCAGTCGGGGTAGATTTTAGTCTATGCTCCTACGATACAGCACTTTTTTGTGGGAGAATCTCTTTTCCGGCACGTAGCCCAGCTTATCCAGCACCCGCTTTGTTTCACTCGCATCTACTTCCATCTCAACGAGTACGAACGGCGGCCGGTAGCGCTTGAATGTCTCCAGCGCGCCCGCTAGGACTTCCGCTTCCAGGCCGTTGGTCGTAATTTCTATCAGATCGATGCGATCTACGTCCAATTTTATGGAATCGAGTTTTTTGGCCTGAATTGTTGCTCCGACCGACGACTGTTTCAAACGGGTCTCGCTAGGGGATCCCGGCTTAGAGAAATCGACGGCGAGCGTTCCATTGTCACTGCCCAGCGCAAATTTGTACAGAGTGATTTTTTTGTCCAAATTGTTCAGCGTAATATTCCGATCAATGGTATCGGTGCACTCCGGCAATGGCTCAAAGGCGATTACTTCTTCCGCTCGTCCTTCGGTTGCCCAAAAGAAGCAGTGCAGGCCGGCGCCGACGCCAACCTCGACGATTGTGGGATTGGGCTGCAGGAGATCGGCCAGCTGTCGCAGCATCTCTCCCTCGTAGAAATCGCCGCTCTGGACGGTTTCCTTCTGTGGTGCATCGGTTTCCGCCTGCGGCAGATAGAGACGTAGGCCGGCCACCTGGAATTGCGATCCCTCCGTTGGCCCGGGCCTGCTGGAGGAGGAGCGGAACAGAGGACGATCCTCGTATTCGTTGATCCCCTTCGCCAGAGCGGAGGAGGAGAGTAGTCCGAATGTTGCGAGCAGGAATGCGCAGAGCGACCACCGCGGGTGCAAGCGCCAAACCCTGACTGTTTTATGTAAGGTATTGTGTACCATGGCAAGAGGCATTTTAGATGCCGTTTTGGGCAAAGCAAGAAATTTTAGCAGTTCGAAGGAAAAAGGATCCCGGCGGGGTAGGCGCGTCGCCTTCATTCCCTGCTGCCTTCGGACTGCGACTATCGGTCCTGGTCTTCTTCCGCGGCAACTGTTCCGAAGCTCCGCCTCCGATCGCCGAAATCCTCGAGGGCGCGGCGCAGCTCTTCCCGGGAAAAGTCCGGCCAGAGGCAGTCCGTGAAGTAGAGTTCCGCGTAGGCGCTCTGCAGTGGGAGAAAGTTGCTGATGCGCCGTTCGCCGGAAGTGCGGATGAGCAGGTCCACCTCCGGCAGGTCGGCCGTATCCAGCAGCCGGGCCAAATCCGGCCAGTCCTCCGGCCCTTTTCCCGACGACTCCCGGGATCGGCGGACCGCCCGAACCATCTCGTCGCGGCCGCCGTAGTTGATGGCGAGGCAGAGTTGAAAATCGCAAAATTTCGCCGTCTCCTTCTCTAGCGCGCGGAGCGTCTCCACGATTCGATCGGGCAGACCTTCCGGCCGGCCGAGCCAGCGCAGGCGGATCCGTTCCCTCAAAAGGCGGGGAAAATTTCTCCGCAGCAGGACATCGAAAAGGCGCAGGAGGCCGTTCACTTCCGCCGGCGGCCGGTTCCAATTTTCCGTGGAAAAGCAAAAAACGCTGAGCACTTCGACGCCGGCGTCCCGGCACCACTCCGCCGCCCGCGGCAGCACCTTCGCTCCTGCCCGGTGGCCGGCCATTCGGGGCAGACCTCGCCGCCTAGCCCAGCGGCCGTTGCCGTCCAAAATGAGTGCCACGTGGCGCGGAATGGCCTTCCCATTTAAGAAACTTTTACAATTTACCTTGCCCCCCACGGATCCCTCGGCACACTCCAGCCATGGACAAGTTTTTCGACAAGCCGGATTTTGGAAAATTACTCATTCGTGTGGTTCTAGGCCTTATTTTTGCCTGGTTCGGAGTAAAAATGCTGAGTGGTACCCGCTCTGCCCTGGTCATCCTGGACCGGCCCTTTTCCCTCTTCGCGATTACTCTGCCGCCCCGCAGCTGGATCTGCTCGGTGTCCGTCGTCTATCTCATTGCCGGCGTCCTCTATATGGCCGGATGTTTCTACAAAAGCTGTTGTGCCGCGCTGACCGTCGTCGAGCTGGTCCTCATTCGCCAGTCCGTCTTCGCCGACGCTAGCCAGGTGGACCTGATGCTGCTCCACGTGGTGCTGGCCGCCGTCTGCTTCGGCTCCATTTTCATCAATCCCGGCCGCTTTTCCGCCCGTTGATTGGAAAAAGCTCCGCGGCGCGCGCCGCGCGCCGCGGAGCCGACCACTACCTTATGGCTTTTTCTGTCGATTGCTTGGGCGCAGCGGCCTTCTTCACCTGCGACTTTTCGGTCACCGGCGCATGGAGCCCATGCTCTTTGCCTCCCGATTTGCACTTGCAGCACCCGCGCACGGCGAAGCCGGCGGCGAAAGCCACAATGACAATAGTACCCAGTTTAAGCCAACAGGAGCTGCTCCGACAGCAGCAGCCTTTTTCGCAGCACGGTTTGTTTTCCACGCCATTATTCTAGGCGTTCATCCGCTGTAATCAATGAAATTTTGACAACATTATTCGTCCGCTGGCACCCATCCCTGGGTCGGCCATTTCGACGAGGAAAATTTTCTGTCACGGATAAATCGCTGCAAAAGAAAGATAAAATGACAATTTGCCAATTTTGGCCGGCACGGGAGCAGGAAGTCTGGCAAAGTTTTATTTTTTTAAAAAAAGATTTTGCGGACGCGCTATTGACGGCCGGCTGATTTTCCGTTGGCTGACGGCCGGGTCGGTAGCTCAATGGTAGAGCAGTGGCCTTTTAAGCCATTGGTTCTGGGTTCGAGCCCCAGTCGGCCTACCACCGTTTGCTTTTCGCGTTTTTCTTCGGAATCGCGGTCCTCCGCGGCGAACGGTTCGTTTCCCTGTCTAGGCGGAGCTGTTTGTCTGCGGCTTTTTCATAGTGCTATGTCGGGGAAGGGACTCGGTGAAAAGTCCGGTTGGACCGGAGGGGCGGTTCAAAATGGCGATTCCATCGCGGGGATCAGCTAAAGATTTTCGAATTGCCATTGCGCACTAAAATTGTAAAGTTTGTGCGTGTGCGATTTGGCTAGTCCCTCTTCCGTTTTGCCACTAGCGCCCCCCGCAGATTCTCCCATTGTGCTTCCAATGCGCCCGATTAGGCCTGAAATAACGGGGCAACTGTTCGCAAAATCTGTTCAGGACGAGTTCGTAAAACTATTCCAACTAAATGATGTCGACCGCTTCTCCCGCTTCTCCGTAATGCTGAATTTCGGCTGTGGCATTTTCGCAGCTTTGTTCGCACTATTTAGCTCGAAATATTTTGCGGGAACGATTTTGCAATCTTCGGCGCTGCCATTTGAAGCTATGGCTATGGCTGTTGGCCTACGAAAGCTCGGAGATAAGTGGCTGGCGCCCTATCTGTTGGACCGCCACCTAATTAAAGGCGACATCAAAGGAGATGTTGTGCTATGGAGCGTGCCAGGCGTTGATCTCAAAGTAAGGAAGGACAGTCGTGGCTGCGGCTACGTCGTGAGGACCATTAACTCCAACGAATTTGCCGAAGTTTCCCACCGGATAAGATTTGCGGAAGAAATGGCAACCAGAGCTCTAGATCTCGCCGGTGCAGCTGAATCGAGCGAGAATCCCCACGGAACGGAGCCAGCTCCTGACCTTAGCGGGGCTGAGTCGAGCGCCGCAGGCCCGGCGAGGGCGGTTTCTAGTCCTGAAGCTGCAAATCAAATTGGCAATTCCGTCGTGGTGAAGCGATTGGTGCTCTCTTATAACTCTGAAAGGGGTCATACTGGAGTCAACGAACTTGGCAGCTATGCGATATTCTTCGATAATGATTTTGAGATCAAATGCGACGATATTACGTTTGGGCCAACTATTGATTTATTCGGAAATGAGATTTTAGATCGTATGAGTTTCTCTTTCCCACTGTCCGCTGACGGAACCGCATTTACTGTAAAATGGATTAGCAAAGACGGCGAGCTGAAGGATGATCCCCCCGAAGGCGTTCCTCCGCTCGATCTTAGGAAACCGATTCAAATTTCCGCCGGAAGTCCCGGCGAACAGTTGCTCTTATTTGCGGACTCGGGAGATATTCGGAAACAGAGAAAGCCCAGAGACATATCTCCCCGCATAAAATTTGGCTATCGGCTATTCCCCGATACCGACGACCTGCTGCCCTCATGCCTACTTTGCGACTCAGTCATCTTTTCCGACGAAGAAGATTGAGAACCCGATCCGGCGGAGAAACTGGGTCAGGATTGAGCTTGTCTCCGCGTAGTGGCCTGCCAGGCTGTGGAAGATGGAGCCCGGGCGGATCCGAAATTTTTGCATTATCGCCCACATCGACCACGGCAAAACGACCCTCTCCGACCGGCTGTTGGAAATGACGGGAACGATTGCGGCGAGGGAGAGGCAGGAGCAGCTGCTGGATTCCATGGATTTGGAGCGGGAACGGGGCATCACCATCAAAAGCCATCCGGTCTCCATGATTTACCGGCACCGGGAGGAGGGGGAATTTCTGCTAAATTTGATGGACACTCCGGGCCACGTGGACTTCTCCTACGAGGTCTCCCGCTGCCTTGCCGCCTGCGAGGGCGCCCTGCTGCTCATCGATGCTTCCCAAGGCATTGAGGCTCAGACCGTTGCCAATGGACTTCTGGCTTTGAGCCAGGGCCTGCGCGTCATTCCGGTGATCAATAAGGTGGATCTGCCCGGCGCCGACGTGGAGCGCGTGCTGGATCAGATGGAGGAGGTCCTGGCCCTGCCCCGCGAGGAGGCGCTATTGGCTAGTGCGAAGACGGGCCAGGGAATTGGGGATATTTTGGAAGCCATCGTGCGCCGCATACCGCCGCCATCCCCCGTCGAGGAGACCAAGGCACTCATTTTCGACTCCGTCTTTGACGCTTACCGGGGGGTGATTTGCTACGTGCGGCTCTTCGGAGGCACGCTGCGCCCGGGCGATGCCGTGACCATGATGCGGACCGCCATGGGGACCCAAATTAGGGAATTGGGCTGCTTCACCCCCGCCATGGCGCCGGCGGAGCAGTTGCTGCCCGGCCAGGTGGGCTACCTGGCCACCGGCATCCGCGCCGTCGGAGATATCAAAATCGGCGATACGGTCACGGACAGCGGCCGGCCGGCCCGGGAGCCGCTGGCCGGCTACCGGGAAGTGCGGCCCATGGTTTTCAGTGGCGTTTATCCGCTGGATACCTCCGACTTCGAAAAACTCAAGTCCGCGGTGGGTCGCCTGCGGCTAAATGACTCTGCCCTCAGCTATGCCCCGGAAAGCTCCATTGCCCTGGGTTTTGGCTTCCGTTGCGGCTTCCTGGGCCTGCTGCACATGGAGATCGTCCTGGAACGGCTTCGGCGGGAGTACGGGCTGGACGTGCTGTCCACCTACCCCAGCGTGGTCTACCGGATTAATCTGACCGACGGTACGGTGCGGGAAGTGGATAACCCGCAATTTTTTCCAGACCCCTCCTCCATAGACTCCATCGGGGAGCCCCTCATTTTGGCCACTCTGCACGTGCCAGTAGATTCACTGGGAGAGGTGCTTAGTCTTATTAACGAAAAGCGGGGACTCTGCAGCAGCACGGAAAACGTGGGCGGCGACCGGCTCATATTGACCTGCCGTCTGCCGTTGAACGAGATTCTCATCGATTTCAACGATCGCCTAAAGAGCATCACCCGTGGCTATGGCTCAATGGACTACGATCTGGCCGGCTACGAAGAATCGGATCTGGTCAAATTGGATCTGCTGGTGAACGGTGAGCCGGTGGACGCATTTTCTTCCATCATTCACCGCAGTAAGGCCGTAGCCCACGGTCGGAAGCTCTGCGAAAAACTCAGGGAGCTGCTCCCCCGCCAGCTCTTCAAAATAGCCATACAGGCGGCCATCGGCGGAGAAATCGTGGCGCGCGAAACTCTCGGCGCTCTCCGCAAGGACGTCACGGCGAAGTGCTACGGCGGGGACATCACCCGCAAGCGGAAGCTGCTGGACAAGCAAAAGGAGGGCAAGAAGCGCATGAAGCTGATAGGGAAAGTGTCCATTCCCCAGGACACTTTCATCAAAATTCTAAAAAACTGAGAGTCAGTTCTGGCGTCGAAGATCGGTTCCGCCGTCCACTTCTTTCCTTTTCGAATTCCCCATTTCCGCAGCGGCCTCTGGGTCCGCCAGTTCCATTTCTGATTCGTCGCTGTCCGCCGCCGGCCGGGGAATGGGGCAGCTGTCCATTACGTCGACAAAAGCGGAGTTAAGTGCCCGCCACAGGGTCAGCTGCTCCGGAGGTGCTCCCAGGGCAGAGATGGCCAGTTTGCCGTCCTCGCAGGCGACGGTGACTTTCCCCTCATATTTTCTGAGAAGTTGGCTAAAAAGACCGCTTTTCGATGAGAAGATCTCTTCCGCGAGGGAGATGGTGGAGTTGTCGCCATTCAAAAATGACAGATCTAGCAGAATTTTTTCCCCTACCGGTGAAAAATCCATTCGGTAGCTGATTCGCGATAGGATTCCCTTCACTGCTCCGTCCCGGTCGACTGGGTGGGCACTTTTCTCTGATTTTTTATGTTTTTTGGGCGAATTGATTTTTGGGGGAGGGAAGTCAGTCAGCGCCCTTTTGGCCGTTTTCGTTTCCCTGACCATCCCTAGGAACTCGTAGATGCACTCCTTGGTGAACATAGAGACGACGTCAACGGTCGGCACATTAACGAAGAGAAAATTCGTCCCCAGTAGATTTTTTGCTGCCAAATTCTGCATTCGTTCCCGAACAGTCTTTGTAAATCCTCGAACGGCAAATTGTGGTAATTGCGTCTGCTGTTGTCCTTTGCCCTTTCTGCCTCCGGCGGCGCTCCATTTCTTCTTCCGAGGCAGGACACTCTCGGCCGTAAAATCGTCCAGCGACCGCGAACGTACCGCCGTAGGGTCCGCCGCTGTGTCGAGCTCGGAGGGAGAAAAATGGGGAGCGCCGTCGCTCCCGAAGATAACGCACTTTCCTCCGCAGATAAAGATCGCGTCCGCGCTGAAGGGGAGAAACAGGCCCTTCTGGATTTTAATTTGAAAATTCACCTCAAAAAACAGGTCGGAAACCGCAATGCCAGCGCTTCGCAGCCCGTTGAATAGTGCGGTCGCGAGCAGGGACTCGAAAGGCTTGGGAGAGCGGGAAAATTCCTCTTTGAAGAAAATTGGTGCTAACTGATTGGAGTGTGCCGCAAAACAATTGGAGACGCGTTTCTGCCGTCGAAGGAAATCGACAAATGCGGCCGGCTCCACGTCGCGATCGAGGTGGCACAAGTTTGCAATTTTGTGCTGGGGATTGGTCAGAAAATTCTCCGAAAAAGACCGGGCGATGGTGGATAGGCCAGGTTCT
>JAITDG010000049.1 GCA_031282685.1 Puniceicoccales bacterium
GAAAAGCGTACGGCCGACCACATTGGAGCAAATTTCATCCAGTGCACCTTCAAACTCTGGCTCGTAGTTGACGTACTCGTTTGCCCGCCCGCGCACTTCGGAATCTTGTGTCTGCGAATAGACAACCGCTTCTTCGAAAGTCAGATGCACAGCTTCGGCATCTCGGAAGAATTTAGTTTCGTTGAAAATTGGTCCGCCGGGAAAGGGTTCCAAAAAGAGAGTATTTCTCGCCATTATTTCGGCAATTATAGGGCAAAGCGGCTCCCCTTTTCAAGGCAAAAGGAATGTGCAGTGGGGCCCATTGCCGGCGGGCGCCGGCTCCTAGAGGACGCTGTGGGAAACTGCTATGCCGACGGTGACGATGGAAACGATGGTCATTAGTTTGATGAGAATGTTGAGGCTCGGGCCGGCCGTGTCCTTGAAGGGATCTCCCACCGTATCGCCGATGACGGTAGCCCGGTGCGCCTCGGAGCCTTTCCCGCCAAAATTCCCCTCTTCGACGAATTTTTTTGCGTTGTCCCAGCAGCCGCCGGCGTTGGCCATGAAGATGGCCAGGACGAATCCGCTGGCGAGTGCGCCGCAGATCAATCCCAGCACTCCCGGCACGCCGAAGGTAAATGCCATGGCGAGTGGGGCGGCCAGGGCCAGGAGGGCGGGCAGGACCATTTCCCGCTGGGCGGCGGCGGTGGAAATGCGGACGCACTCGGCGTAGTCGGGATCCGCTTTACCCTCTAGAATGCCGGCAATTTCCCGGAACTGGCGCCGCACTTCGTCCACCATTTTTCCGGCTGCCCGGCCGACGGCGTTCATCGTGAGTCCGCAGAAGACGAAGGAGAGCATGGAACCGACCAGCAGGCCCAGGAGCAGCTTCGGATTGAGGACGTGGACTTCGAAGTAGTTGAGGAAATCCACCAGCGTAGCCTCGGAGACGGGGATGTTCCCGTTGGGGACGTGGAGGTGCGCCTGCCCCGTCCGCTGCAAGTAGATGCGAATACCTTCCACGTAGGAGGCCAGCAGTGCCAGGGCGGTGAGGGCGGCGGAGCCGATGGCGAAGCCCTTGCCGGTGGCGGCCGTCGTGTTGCCGAGGGAGTCGAGGGTGTCCGTGCGGCGGCGGACGGAGGGGTCCAATTTACTCATTTCCGCGTTGCCGCCGGCGTTGTCGGCGATGGGGCCGAAGGCGTCGGAGGCCAGCGTTACGCCGAGGGTGGAGAGCATGCCGACGGCCGCGACGCCGATGCCGTAGAGGCCGACCGCCACGTTGGAGAAATCAAAGCGGCAGGAGAAGCCGTAGGCGCAGATGGTTCCAGCGACGATGGCCAGTACCGGGAAGGCGGTGGAGATCATTCCCACGCCCAGGCCGCCGATGAGGACCGTGGCCGGGCCCGTGCGCCCCGATTCGGCGACTCGACGGGTGGGGCCGTGGGCCTGGGAGGTGTAGTACTCGGAGGACTTCCCGATGGCGATGCCGGCCAGCAGGCCGGTGATGGTGGAGGCCCAGATGCCCGCTCCGTTGGGGATCTTCAACAGATAGCAGAGGAGCAGGGAGCCGGCGCCCGAGAGAAGGCCGCTGAGGCCGATGGCCCGGTTCAGGGAGCGGAGCAGGCGGGAAACGCCGGCACCTTCCTTAGTGCGAACGGCGTAGACGCCGGCAATGGAGGACAGCACTCCGATCGCTCCGATCAGGGCGGGCAGGAGTACGGCCCGCATCTGCAAGGGGCCCGCGCCGCGGAAGGCGGCGGCACCCAGTTCGGCGGCGGCCAGGATAGAGCTGAAAAAGGACTCGTAGAGATCAGCGCCCATGCCGGCCACGTCTCCCACATTATCCCCCACGTTGTCGGCTATGGTGGCCGGATTGCGGCAATCATCCTCCGGGATACCCGCTTCCAATTTGCCCACCAGGTCCGCGCCCACGTCGGCGGCCTTGGTGAAAATTCCGCCCCCCACACGGGCAAAGAGGGCCTGGAGGGAAACGCCCATGGAGAACGTGATCATCATGCCGGTGATGGCGGTGAGCTGTTCCTCGGCGCCAAGAATGGAAAAGTGATTCAGTACGAAGAACCAAAAAGAGTAGTCCAGGAGGGCGAGGCCCACCACGGTAAGACCCATGACGGCGCCGCTGCGGAAGGCCACCCGGAGGGCAGAGTTGAGGGAACCTACCGCCGCCTGTGCCGTTCGGGAGGCCGCCTTGGTCGCCGTCCGCATGCCGAAGAAGCCGCTCAGACCGGAGGCAAAGCCGCCCGTCAAAAAGGCGCAGGGGAGCCAGCCGTTCTGCAGTCGCAGGCCGTAGGAGAGGAAGGCCAGCAGACCGGCCAGGCAGAGAAAGACGACGGTCACCGTTCGGTACTGCTGAAAGAGATAGGCCTTCGCGCCCCGGCACACGTGATCTGCGATGCGCACCATGTCGGGATTCCCCGCGGGCAGTGCCATCATGCGGCAGTAAAAACGACGCGCCAGCGCAAGAGCGACGACGGCCGCGAGGGGGACGAGCCAAAAGTAGAGTGGCATGGGATACCTCCAAAAAAGCAGATTTTACGCCGAGACAAGCAGATCAAGCTGTCCCCGACGGAACATTGGATTGGGCGGGAAATTTTCTTGGCAAGATTTTTGTGAAATCTTTCCGAAGTTCGCTTTTCCGGTGCAGTCCTATGGGGAGGGAACGTCAATAGGGTATCTTTTCGTTGATATCGGAGAATTCTTCTTTTTGAAGCTTGACCGTGAATAGCAAGTTCGTGGTCGTATCGAAAAATACGGCAATAGAGACGTTCTTCTTGGCCGTCCTTCCTCCGAAACGTGTTACAAATCCGGGGTCATTAGCGAATTACAGCGCTCTCATTCCAGAACTTAGCCTTTGGAACTACTTAAAACTGATAGTCGTTGCCGGCGACGCTTCCAATCGTTTCATTGCTTTCCTTAAGGTTATTTTCTGCGGCTACGCCCGTACCGGAAGTTGCTTAGAATGGTGGCGGGTGACATTAGAATCCCTAGGGAGCCAGCAATTTCCCGCTGGAGGCGCGGCGAACCTCTCCCAAGTGGCCGTAGCCGGCGAAACCGCAGTGGAGGTTCCGGAAGAATCCGATGCCGCTGGCTCAGCGGAGAAAGATAGGGAGGGGGCGAAGGAAAAGGTAAAAAATGAGGAAAAAGGGCCGGATGTTTTTCCATTTCCTCCGCGCATAGGCAAACTCCTTGCGGAAATTAAGGCAGGTGAGTTTCTATCTGTGCAGGAGTTTTCCGAATTAGAACAAGCAATGAGGACGATTTGCACGGCAATTCCAGTAGTTGGTTGCTTGTCTAGCTGTGCCGAAGAGAATTTGGCACTGGAAAATCGAATAAAACCTACGGCCGTCGTACTCGCCCTCCTAAGGGGTAAGTCTCAAACAGTACCGCTACACCTCCCTAATCTTGCCCTGGCAAAGCTATGTGATCTGGCGTTCCATGCGTTGGTCGAATGCAACGGTCGTAATTACATTACAACTTCCCATTTTACGGATAACCAATGGGTGTCTATTGTCATTAATGGAGGAGGGGAAGTTGATTTTCTCCCAGTTTCGGAGTGGGATGCCTCTACGATCCAAAAGTTGTTTTCCTGTTTGGCGTTAGATGTTTTCAATCGATTCTGTGACTCAATTGGCTGTTGCCATCTCCGGTCAGGAGAAGTTAGTAGTATGCTTTACGGATCTCACCCGTGCGTAGTTAATGGTCGAATCGGTTTCGTGAAACATACGACATGTAGTATGGATAATCTCGATAATCCCGCAGCGGTGGCAGGATCCAAACTACTTGATAATGAAGAATTTTATTCACAAGGATTGCTCCTTCAAGTAGTACTTTACATTGTGGGATTTGTCGAATTGAACCGCGCATTATTTTTCCGTAATTTTTGTAGCGAAGCAACTGATTTCCGCTTATTATATGACGATTCTTTGAACGCTTTTCAGAGAAAGAAGGGAGACAAGGGGTGGAGCACTGGATTCACAGTAAGAAACTCCAGAGAGCTGCTGTGGAAAGACAACCTTGGAATGCCGCCAGCGATTGAGGGGCGCACATTTGAATTCATAAGTGCGATATCAAGAAAAAAAAATCTGCTAGAGGAAAAATTGAGAGAGTGTGCTGCGCTAAGTGAGGACCAAATCGCCGACGTTATCGGAAGAACCAGAGTCCTGGTTGAACTTTTCGAAGATGAAGGGCGGAAACTTCCAGATGACCACAAATGGACCGAAACGTATAGGTCCTTTTTTGGCTTCGGCCAACCGCATAACAATCTCGCGGGTAAAAAATTTGGCCCCTCCGGTGTATCTGAGGAATTTACTAACAAGAATTTTCTGCCGCTTTTTCTGAGCGGCCAGGCCACATTCTAGGCGCAAACTGCAGACATTGCAGACGTTTTTGCAATAGCTTTCGAGGAATTGTTTACGGTAAGTGAAGGTAGTTCTGTCATTGACAGTCTAGAATTCATCGCTAGGCAGTGGGTCTATGGATTGTGCAGCGCCGGATGCGTCGCGGAATATTAAGTTAAGTCGTTGGTTTGCGCGGCGTTGTGCCAATGTGGATCCGACGGAACCACCGAATTATGGCTCCGTAGTTGCGGCACTTCGCTTTGGGGACTACTTAGATCTGCTGGTGGCGGGTGAGTTCGCCGCCAATCGTTTCATCGCCTTTCTTTTGGTTATTTTCTGCGGCTACGTTCGCACGAGGAGCTGCCTGCGCTGGTGGCAGACAACCTTTTTGCAGGCCGTAGCAGCCAGTGCCGGTCCCGTCGTCCGAGCTGCTTCTGCGAAGAGTGCAAATGTTCCACTCCCACCGGTCGCCAGTGCCGGCACTTCAGCCGGCACTTCAGCCAGCAGTACGGCCGAAGCAGCCGACCCGGAGGAAGAGAGTGGCAGCCCAACCGCTGATTCGCTCCCGGACGAAAACTTGGCCAAAATTCGGGATGGTGGCCGGCTAACTCCAGAGGAGTTGGCCGACTTGGAGAGGCAATTGGAGCTCCTGAGAAAGGAAAAGCCGTCGAATTTTGAGGACTCGAAAACGCAGCTGGCATGGGTGAAGGAGACTCGTCTAGATCCAGCCAAAGCTATATTGTTTCTTCTGCGAGATAAGGCCGAAGAATGCCGAAAAGAAGTGGAGGATATGCAGAATGCTACTCCAAGAAAAAGTAATATTCAAGCTGGAATAGGAAGTTTAAAGGTGGAACA
>JAITDG010000013.1 GCA_031282685.1 Puniceicoccales bacterium
TCTAGGTGTTCCGCCAGTTCCTACAAAATTTCTATTTCATTGCTCAACGGCATGTAGTTTGAAAGAGTATTACGATATTTACCACTTAGGAATCAAAAAACAGTTCGATCGCATTAGGAGTTTTGGTGTTGGGCCCATTGCCAGCTTTCTTTTCGCGCATTTCGGATTAGATTTTGGCATTACGAAAAAACTACAACAGACATTGCGGCAAGCATTTGAACTGCTTCTAGGCGATTCAGAGGGAACAGAAAAAGCGCAGGAAATTGAAGCTCTCCTACTTGTAGCTGATCGACATGCATTTACATTGGATAAAGATATGGTTGCAGAAAATGTGAAAAACGCAATCGGCGGTGGAAGCGAAGTCGGGGCAATAGAGACATTTTCAGAAATTCTAGGAAAATATGGCGAGTCTTTGAGGAACATCACTGAAGAAGATTTTCTGGCTATAGCGAGACTTAATCCCGATATTTATGATCACTTAACTGATCCTAATACTTCAATTGTCATTGATGATGTTACGGGAGAAGAAATTATTTCCGCTAAAGATTTTTCTGCCGCATGCAAAGATGCGATAAGTAATGACGATAAGGTGGTGGTCGCGCTTAAGCATATCTGTGCTGCTATCGATGGGATGTATAATCAGTCTTCTGCAAAAGCGATTTTGCGTAACCTGATATTCGGATTTAAAAAACCAGAGGAGGTTAAAAATGCTGTAAAGACTACTTTTGACATAAGGTATCGCATTGACGATCGAGAATTTCTGCTGGCGGAAGGGAGACCTTCTCCACTGACCCCCAAAACAGAGATAAGGATTTCTCCTTTTGGAAGTAAAACGACTTTTTCTTTTGATGATTTTCTGGATTATAAAGTTTGCGAGGCAAACCAGGCTTCCACGCAAATTGGCTCTTCCCAGAATAAATCTCTTATCTGCAAATTGTCTTGCACAGTGAAAATAGGTATGGGATGGACTGTCGCTGGTTCCAAAACTGACGGTATGACAAGAACGTCGGTCAAAGTGACCAAGGCTGGCATAACATTCTGGCCGGCAGTGGTGTCGGTTCCTTCCGAAGGGCAAGCTACCGCATAGTGTATTGCGGCGGTGCCAGCCCTAGCGGTGCCGCATGCGGTGGCGAGTGTTGTGGGCCTGTGGCCGTTCTTCTATGCGGAATTCTTCCATCGACATGAGCGGCTGGCCGGTCAGTTGGGATTTTTCAAAGAACTGGGCATAGGGATCTCCGTCCTCAGCAGATAGTTCGATGATGCGGGGGGAAATGATGAAAAGCCGTTCGATGGTCATCGTTTCCCGGCTGTTTACGCAGAAAAGTCTTCCGATGAGCGGTATGTCCTGCAGCAAAGGCACGCCCCGCTTGCTGTCGTTGTGCCGCTCCTGGTAGTAGCCGCCCACGACGAGACTTTGCCCTTCCAGCAGAACTGTTTGAGTATTAATTTGGCTGGAACTGACCGTCGGCATGGCGCCGGCCACGTCCATGACTCCATCCTCGATGTTAACGAAAAGTTTAATCTGCCGTTCCACTTTCCCGTCCTCCCTTTCCACTTCTATGACGTGAGGGATGACCCGTAGGGCAACGGAGGCAGAAACGGTGAAGAGTTCCGCCGAGTAGGCGCCTGCGACACTCACGTAGGTCTGGTCACTGCGAGAGATTACGGCGGCCAAGTTGTCGAGGGTTAGGACGGAGGGGCGGGACAGCGTCTTTGCCGCGTGCAGTCCCTCCAGCGCCTTCAGTCTCGTGGCGATGTCATAGCCAGAGAGGACGTTATTCAGTTTCGCGAAAAAATTTACCTTCTTATTGTCAATGTTCGTGTCACCGGCGGTTGGACGCCAAGTCAGTTCCTGCCCGCCGTTGAGGAACTGGACCACGTCGACGCCGATCTCGCGGCTGTGGCCAACGTCCACGTCCACGATGGCCACTTGAATTTCTACGGCCTTCGTGGGCACGTCGAAGCGCTCGATGAGGGACTGGTAGAAGGGCATTAGGTCCCGATGGTCCCGCACGATGACCGCGTTCAATCGCGCGTCGTAGGTGATGGAAGTGACCTGCTGCGTCCGGGGCGGGTTCGTCTCGGCGGCGGCCGTTCCGGATGTCGGTTTGGCCGGTTCTCTCTCTCCGCCCTTAGCCGGCTCCCGGGTGCTGTCCTCTTTCCGCGCCGCCCGGACCGTATGTTCCTGGCTAGTGCGCTGCTCTTTCCGCTGCAGAACGCCCTCCATCGGCTGGCTGCTGCCCGCTCCGGCAAGGGACACGGCCTCCTGGGAAGTTTGGGGGATGCTGTTGATGCCGGCCAAGATGCGCTGTAGAAGGGTGGCGATGCCCTCGATGGTGACCCCGTCGCCGGCACCGACATTCAGCGAAACGTCGTAGGCGAAGGCGTACTTCAATGGAAATATTTGCACCACCGTCTCATCGACAAAATTTTGGATCGTGTTGACCTGGATGCTGTCCAGCAGACCCTGCACCACCTCCAAAAATCTGGGCGGGCCGCTTATCACCATCATCTTCGTGGCGATCATGTAGCGCAACGTACAGCTGGAGCTGGCAAAGTCCATTTCCCCCACGATGGCCTTGAGCGCGTTGCCCTCCTGCGGTCCCATGGCAATGACCTGGGTTGAAATGGAGGCGCCCGGGTAGACGTAGAGGATGCTGCCGTCGTAGAACCAGCACAGATTGTACGCCTTGGAGAGATTATCCCAAAATTCTTCCGGCGGAATACCCTCAAAGATGCCGTTCACCGTGCCGCTCAACTCCGGGTCGATGACCACGTCGATGCCCTGTATGGCCGTGAAATCGCGGATCAGATCTTCAAGGTTTTGGCTCTGCGCGAAGTGGTAGTAGGAGGAATCGGTCCAGGGGATTTCGCCGGCGCCGGCGGACCCTGCGAAGGCAGCGGCGGCGAAGAGAGTGGCGGTAAGATGGCGAAAGTTCATGGCTGGGCTACGGGGTAGGGATTGGACGGAAGGCCGGAAGGGAAGAGAACTTGCTGGAGTTGCAGATCTACCCGCTGGACATCCGCTAGAAAATTATCGATTTGCTCCGAAATTTTTTGCTCCTCCCATTCGGAATGGGGCAGTGCGAGCGACAGCGCAAATTCATCCAGCTCTTTTAGATAGGTCAAAACGGCCGGCTCCTGGATGGCGCGGATGAAATTTTTCAGTAGCAGCTCCATCAGCCGCTCCGGACTGCGAATTTGCGCCGTTACTTTCGCCATGAGTTGATATTCCATAATGACTACTTCTTCCCCTTGAAGAAAAATCCGCAAATTATGGCCGTCGACCATACGGACGGCGTAGCCGCCTTCCCCATCCTGCTCCAGGCAAAATAGGCCCAACTCCGAGGCAACCAGCTGCACGACATCCCTACCCTTCACCGGGAGCTGAGCCTAGGGAAATGGGAGCGGGCCGGCAAGATAATTTCTCTATTCTGCCGATTTGGCCGCCGTAATTTCCAAAATTTCTTCCGTGATGGCAGCCTGCCGGGCCTTGTTGTAGGCGAGAGTCAGCTCCTTGGCGAGGGCGTCGGCGTTGTCCGTTGCCACCTTCATGGCGACCGTCCGGCTGCTCTGTTCCGCCGCCTTTGCCTCCAGGAGAATGTGATAGACCTCACGCTGAAAAAAACTTTCCAGCAGTGCCTCCAAAATTCGTCCGAGAGAAGGCTCCACGCAGAGTTCGCGGCCGTCCTCCGGCATCGGCTTTCCGGCGCCCGGCAGAAGTTCCCGTCGCCGGCGCAAATTTTCCGCCAGGCCCTCCAGCGGCAGCAGTCGCACCAGCACCGGCTCCTGCCGTAGGGTGTTTACGAAAACCGGATGGGCGAATTCGACGCTGTCGATCGAGCGGGACAGGTAGGCGTCCCGCAAGAAATTTGCCAGAGCGCGGGCCCGATGGTAGGGAGTCCCGTCGTTGGAGGGGAATTCCCCTAGGAGCGGCAGACGGAAGGCCCGCAGCAGCTGCGCCCCTTTTTTGCCGACGGCCACGTATTTGCTTTCCCCTATAGCACTTTCCCGAATCAGCCGCAGCGTGTTCTGATTTAGCGAACCGCAGAGTCCCCGGTCCGTTGCGACGAAAACGATGCCGCGGCAGCGCAGTTCCCGCCGCTCCAGCAGGGGTGCCCCACAGTCGGCCCCCGCGCCCAGCCGGATCAGCCGGTCGGTGAGCTCTTCCAGCCGGAGGGAGTGGCGCCGTCCCGCCGTCGCCGCCTGCTGGGCGCGGCGCATCTTAGATCCGGCGACCAGCTGCATGGCGCGAGTAATTTTCGCCGTGCCCCGAACCGCCCGCAGTCGCCGGCCAATGTCCCGCATGCCCTCCATCGGTTTCCCTCCGCCTAGGCTGCCGGAGCCCCTTCCCGGCCGGCGCCGTAGGCCCTCCGCCAGAGAGTGATCGCCTCCTGCATTTTCCCTTCCAGCTCTCCGTCCAATTCCTTCTTTTTCGCAATTTTCTCTAGTAGGGTAGTCCGATTCGCCGCCAGCCAGCCCTCCAGCTGCTCCGCGGCGCCGTGAACTTGCTCCACCGCTATGTCGTCCATGTGTCCGTTCTTCACAGTCCAAAGGAGAAAAACCTGCATTTCTGCCGCCTTCGGTTCCAACTGCGGCTGCTTGAACAGCTCCACGATGCGGGCGCCCCGGTCCAGCAGCTGCCGCGTCTGCGCATCCAGCTCGGAGCCGAACTGGGCGAATGCCTGCATTTCATAGTATTGGCTCAGGGTCAGTTTGATCTGGCCAGCCACCTGCCGGAAGGCCTTGATTTGCGCCGCGGATCCAACCCGGGAAACGGAAATGCCGGTTGCGATGGCTGGCCGAATTCCCCGGTTGAAGAGTTCCGATTCCAGGTAGATCTGCCCGTCCGTGATGGAAATGATGTTGGTGGGGATGTAGGCGGCAATGTCTCCCGCCTGGGTCTCCACTATGGGCAGAGCCGTCAGCGACCCGCCGCCCAGCTCCGAACTTAGCCTAGCAGAGCGCTCCAGGAGGCGGGAGTGCAGGTAAAAGATATCGCCGGGGAAGGCCTGCCGCCCCGCCGGCCGCTTCAAAATGAGCGAAATTTGCCGGTAGGCGACGGCGTGCCGGCTGAGGTCGTCGTAGACGATTAGCGCGTCCATGCCATTGTCCATGAACCACTCACCGATGGCCGTGGCCGCATAGGGGGCGACGTACTGCCCCGCCGCCCTGTCCGAGGCCCCCTCCGCCACCACGACGGTGTACTCCAGGGCTCCGCGGGACTCCAGCAGTTGCAGAAGTCGAGCCAAGTCCGAGCGCTTCTGCCCGATGGAGACGTAGATGGCGTAGACCGGGCGAAAATTTTTGTCGCCGGAGGCCAATCCCTTCCGATTAATTTGAGCCTGGCTAAGGATGGTGTCCAGTGCGATGGCCGTCTTGCCGGTTGCCCGGTCGCCGATGATGAGTTCCCGCTGGCCCCGGCCGATGGGGATCATCGAATCGATGGCCAGGATGCCGGTTTGGATTGGCTCCGAGACGGACTGGCGGTCGATGACGCCGTGGGCCACTTTCTCGATGGGGTAGCGGTCCGAGCTCTTTATTTCGCCGCGGCCGTCGATGGGCTCTCCCATCGCGTTGACCGTCCGGCCCAGAAGTCCCATTCCCACCGGCATGGAGAGAAGTTCGCCGGCCTTTTTTACTCTATCTCCGACGGAAATCTGCGCGCTGTCCGAGAGTATCACCGCGCCGACGCTGTCCTCCTCCAAATTCAGCGCCAGTCCGCGGGAACCGTCCGCAAAAATCACTACCTCGTTGAGCCGCACCTGGGAAAGCCCACTGATGCGGACCACGCCGTCCGCCACGGCCAGCACCTGGCCCACGTTTTCCTCTACGACTTTTGGCCGTAGCGCGGCGATTTCCTCCCGAATCTGCCGTAAAAGCTCCTCACTCTGTCCCATGCTCCCCCCACACTCTCTCGCTATCGGCCGATTCTGTCAAATGGAAACGGCCCTTCTCGCTGGGTGGGGAAGGTGAATGGGTCCGCTTAGCTTAGTCCTTCTCCTCGCCATTTTTCGCCGTCGGCGTGTTCCAGAGCGGAATTGTTAGGCACTCGTAGCGACCCCGTTCGGGATCAAAGTACGGGAAGGAGAAGGTGGGCGCTCCGTCGGCCCGGCAGTCGGAGAGGTAGTAGAGAAAGTCCACCGACCCGCGGAAGCCGAGCGGATCGGCCGGCCGGAACATTTTTCGCGTCTGCCGCAGGACGCGGCCGCCGCTCTCACAGGAAAGCTGTGGTACGGTGAGCGTTCCGAAATTGCCCTGCCCTTCCACGGTCACTTGCACGTCGGCGGCCGACTCCCCGCCGGTGGACCAGCGGACCAGCGGCTCCTGGAGAGAAAATTTTCCGATGGCGCCGTGGAAATTTTCCGGCCGGCCGACCGTCGGGAGCGGGACGGCACTGACGGCGTAGCGATTGGAGGACAGTGCGACGGGGATCCGGGATTCTGTCCTAAAGAGGGCTTCCCAGTTCCGGGCGGTGGAGCCCGGTTCCAGCACGGCCCCTTCCTCCGCGACTTCGAGACCGGCGGCAAAGGCCACGGCCAGCTCTCCCGAGCCGGTGGCTATGAGCAATGTGCGCCAGCGGCCTTCGCCGGAAGAGAGAGGGGCGAGTTCGACCACCTGCTCCGATGGGAGGTCCAAACTGTGGCCGAGTCGGAAATTTTCCCCGATCTTCTGGGGCGCTCCCCCCTTTGCGCGAATTCGGAGTTCTTTTGGCGCAGTGAGTGCGATCTCGATTGGAACTGCTTGGCCCACATAGATTTGTCCCGGAAGGCCCTCCAGGCGGAGACGGAGCCGTTGGACGGCGGGGGGCAAATGGCCGCTTTTGAGGGCAGCGGCCGTTGGGGAGTGGACCGTTAGATGGGCTGACGGAATGGGGGCGGAGCCTTCGCCGGTGAGGACGGTGGCGGCGGCGAAGGTGTGCGTTCCAGTTTTTTGGGGAGTCGCCAGATAGGACAGCGTTGAAGTCATCGAGCCGTCGGGCCGCGCCCGGTACGCACTCCCGAGCCGCTGCAGACTAAGTCCTTCGATATCTGGAAGATCTACTATTCTCGCCCGACCGGGTGCGACTACCTCCACGATGAGCTGTGCCCGGCCGTCCCGGGCAATTTCGTCCGGTTCGAAGCGGGAAGTCACCGACAGGGCGAATGCGACGGTTGGGATGGTTGCGAGGTAGCCCGCGACTAGGGGGCGGCAAAATTTTCCCGGGAACACGGGAGCTTTCTACGGCCCCACGGCACATTTGGCAAGGGGCGGAGCTAGTAGCGTTCCACCCGGCTGCCGGAGAGCAGGTCATGCCAGCAGCGGTGATCTTTCCGGAAAAGCCCCCAGAGGAAATTGGGCAGAAGTAGTAAAGAGCTTACCGTCAAACAGATGGAAGAAATTGCACTGCGCAAGAGCAGCGCGCCGCCGCCGGGCCGTTCGCCGCCGCCATCCACCACCCGCAGGCGGAACATGCACTTGCCCAGAGAACTGCCCCGGCTCAGGAGCTCCGAAAGCCAAAAGTAGGCTATGAGAGTGGCCGTTATGGTCAGTTGGGTGGCTATTAGCATTTTAATTAGCAGCGCGCGACTCTCGTCCGGCAGCTGCGAGAGAAATTCGCTGGCGGTGGTGCCTTCCCGACCTAGCCCTTGCAGCAGGGCCCAGCTTTCCGCGTGGAAGCGAGGGTAAACCCACCACAGTAGGAATGTTATCGCCAACAGCAGGGCGAGGATCACGTCCAGCAGGTAGGCCAGAATTCGTCCTGGAAATGGCGCCGGCTGAATTTTTCGCATGGAGACCATAGTATCGGGATCTTACGTGCTTCTCC
>JAITDG010000029.1 GCA_031282685.1 Puniceicoccales bacterium
CGCGATTTTCCAAAAATTGCCGTCCCAAAGCTCCGTTTCCAGGCGCAACATCTTTGCCATAAAAGATTTTCCATCCGTGCGAGAAAAAAAATTCAGCGAAAAAAACTCTGCCGGTCGGAAGCGGAGAGTCCCGTAAATATTGGCCGGTGTGGGCCGCTCTCCGAAAAGAAAGTCCTCATAGAGAGAGAATTCTGCTATCGTACGGAGGGCATTTCCCCGCGCGCGGGCGGACTGAAAGACATTTTCTAAGCCCAGTCGCAGCCGACTGCCGCCGGCTGCCCCATCCGGGTTCGACAGTTCGCAGAGATCAAGGTTTGGTAAATTGCTGTCGTCAAGCGAGTAATGCTCTGGGGCGGTGCCCCGCCGCCGCTCCCACGTGCAGCGGTACTGCAGGAGTGGGGAGATTCGATGGCGAATGAATCCGATGTCCCAGAGCGGGAATGTGATGGGCCAGTCCCCTTCGATGAGCGCCCGCAGGTCTGCGCCGGCCTGGGCAAAGGCCCGATAGGGGAAATCTTCTTCACCCCGAACGTCATAGACCAGCGAACGGACGGATGTGCATGGGCGCAAGACAACCGCATTGCGCCACCGCAAGGGCAACTCCAGTCCGCAGGTGCCGTCCAGCTTTACAAATTCCGTTGCCGGACTATCAGTGGATATTTTGTTGTGTGTGAGGGCAATAGAATAACTGCCCGCCAGGGGTTTGGCAAAAATTGCGCGTGGCACCGTCCGAAGGCGAAGTTCTTGGAGGCTTTTCCCCCGGCGCCGGTCTCCACCGCCAACGAGATCGGCCGTTAGAATAGAGTCTCTCCACCAGTAGTTTAGCTCAATATGGCTGCCGAGGCGGAGTCCGTGCCAGCGATGTCCGGGGCGGAAATCCCACAGCACGTACGGGTCGCTCCGGTAAAGTAGTTCGCCGGCGATATCTCCATGCCGCCCAATGGGCTGTCGGTAGGTTCCCTCCATAAAATTCCGCCGTGGACGGACGGAAGCGCCGGAAAAGTCCGGAGCTCGACGATCTCGAATCCATCCGGTAAATAGTTCAGCTTGAGTATTTTGACCGAAAATTGGACCGTCCCAGCGACCGCCGGGGCCCAGGAGCACCCCCCGCGCGCCGTAGTACTCCAGGTCCGCGAAAAGGCGCAGTTGGGGCGTGAGGGCAAGGGACAGATCATTGCGCACGTAGATTCCTAAATCTGTCCGGCGCCCACACTTAACTCTCAATCGGATTGGGGACTGCCACAGATTTTGCTGCCAATGGGGAACGGTGAGCAGACACCGATTGCCCAGAAGGACACTGGCCCGGCTCAAACGTACGGTTCCATCGCCCGCCAGGGAGATCTCTTGGCCGCTAAAATTGGGGGAGTGGGCCGCCGGTTCTCCTCGATAAATTCTTCCACTACGGAATGTTATCCAGCGAAGACCATCGCCGCCGACCCCTTCGACGGATTCGCTCTGTGCGTAGAAATTTCCCACGCGAAAACGGATGCCACTTCCGCCGAAAGTGCTATCTTTGAGGGAGTAATGCAAATTTTTCGCAAGCAACAGATCCCGGCCGCGGCCTAGGAGTACGGCGCCGTCGGCTTCGACGACTCCCTCTGTCCAGCGTAGGCGGTCCGCGGTCAGGTAGGTGTTGCCGTCTATGCGGAACATAACACTTTCGCTTTCAATAGAGAAGCTAGCGCTATCCCACTGGTTCGCACCGGGGGAGGGAGCGGAAAAAATCAGCGAACCGAGCGAAAGTAAGACGAACGGCTGCCACGGAACCTCCACAGCACCTACCGTCTAGGCGAACTTGCGGCCGGCACAACGCTTTTGCCGTCCCTTCCCCGTTGCCATTTGTAATTTTTTTCCCAACAAGGACCTGTGAATCGCGGCAAGGCGGCGGGCTTTTCGCTGCTCGAGTTCCTGCTGGCTCTCTCTCTGCTCCTCCTGCTGGTCTCTGCCGCCACGTCCGTCTTCCGCCGCAGCGGGGAACGTTTCGCCAGCTCCCGGGGGAGGACGGCCTCGGCGCTGGGGAGGGTTAGACTTATTCATCAGCTAGAAAACGACTTACTAAACATCGCGCCCCGAACGCTGTCTCCGCTTTCCGACGGGGTCCGGTGGCAGTTGCGCAATTCCCGTTCCTTTTGCGTCTACCGACTGGATGGCCAGAGCGGTCGCCTGCACCGATTGCTCATCGGACCGGAAGCTCTCGCCGATTTGGCGGAGTTAGATTGGCAAACAGTTCTTTTAGAAAATGTTGCGGAATTTTCCCTGGGTTGGCCGGACAGCGCCGGCCCCATTATCTTGCACCTTCGATTCCGGGACGAGGACGTTAGCACTTCGATCCCGTTCGGCCCGTAGATTGCGCCACGAGATTTTTCGCGGACTTACTCACGGCCTGCGGCGACACGCCCAGCATTCTCGCTGCCCGGGAAAAATTATTCCGGCTCCGCCGCAGCGCCTCTCGCAGTAGTTTTTTCCGCACCAACTTTATGTGACTTTCCAGACAAAATCCTGCGCCCAGGGGCGATGGCGTGCTCCCCTCGCCGGGAAAAGTGAAGCGGTCTTGCACCATGCTCTCGTCGAAGTTGATAACGCCGACCTGCGTGCTGTGGAGCCACTCCACCGTTCGAAATAGGCCGCGGAAATTGTCCGCAAATTCGTAGGAAATGAGCCGATTCAGTGCCGCTGCCCCAATCTGCTTTCGGACTCCGAAGCGGCCGTTGAGCTCGCCCAACTTTGCTAGGACGTGGAATTTTAAATCTTCGCGGCGTGCGCACAGGTCCGGAACTTGCGCCACCTGCGCCCGCAGCACGGACCGGACGGTGGAGGGTGCGGCACGGAGGAAGGAGGCCATGGCGGACTGGTCTAGAACAACTTGAAAGCGGACCGTCCCGTCGCTGGACACAATCGCATCGAATAGGTTATTCCGCAGCTTCTTATGCAGCACTTCCGGGTGTAGTACGGTGAGAGTAGGCCGCAGTTCCGCCTTTAGGGAGTGAACCAGCGCCTCCAGTTCCCGATGGCTGGGAGGAAACGCACCGGGCTCTCGGCAATCGATTGCGCAGTGGGATGCCGTGCCGCACGACGTTAGTTGATGTAGGAGAGCTGCAAATGTCCACTTTCCGGAGCCGGGCGGTCCCACGAAAAGAACGGGCATGCGATTTTGCGCCAACGCAGTCAGACGTTTTATGAAAGTGCTTAGCGTAAGTGAATTATCATAAACACCGGCCCGGCGTAGAACCTCTTCCGGGAAAAGTGACTCCGGAGTGTGGATCTCCAAATTTTGCGGCGCATCCTCACTGTAAATAAGGCTCTCATCGAAGAGTTTAAGCTCTTCAGAATCGCAAGCAATTTGCGATAGCTGTGACGTTTCGTCGATTTCTCCATTCGGAATATTCGGCGGTTTCATTCGCACTGGAATTGCTACATTTTCGATAAATTCAATATTTTTTTTGTTTCGGACCATTTATTCCGCTATGTACATTTGCCTGCGGGTGTTGCGAGAAATCATAGTCCCCGTTGGTTTCCGCCACAATTATTTTAAAGACCTCCATTGCAGTACTATCTGATTATTTTGTCGATTCTTCGCTGCGGGTCTGGCCGGTCCACATTTTGCGCATTTGCCGAAGTCCCTGGGTGTTGCGCAGCTTCCACCGGAGTTGGTTCGGGGAAAACTTGTCGGTCGCCGGCCAAAAATTTCTTTGCTAAAAGCTCTTTTGAGAAAATAGTAGCGGTTACCAATCGGACGCAGGGCTGTCGCCGATTTTTTTCTCGACAAATGGACGTTGGGCCCCTAATGGGGTTTGATCATGCTAGTTAGTACTACAGCCGTCGGTCCTGATCCGTTGCGATTTCACGATCTTCCCTCTTGGAAGCTAGTTGTATACGGGTCGACGCTTTTAGCGACCAGTTCCGCGCTTTTCGGGCGAGTGTTTGCCAATGAACTGCTGAGCAGGAATCCTGACCTTGCGTTTGGGTGTAGTTCCTCTTGGACCTTGATCTATTGCATTCTTTGCGTTGTGACGCTCTCGTTCTTTTGGCTGTTTGTTCAGTATAATGCACGAGATTTTAGCTGCGATGCCGCAAGAAGTATGGGAGGGAAATTCACGGCCGACAGTCCCGCTCTACTGGGCGGGCTGTTTAACTATTTAGCGAACACCAGGGATGCCAATTTGACGATCCGGCAAGCCGGTCCCGGCTCGAATGGTGTGGCAGTTACCTATCCGTGCGAAAATGGCCAAAATTCCGAAATGATTATGTTCCATAGCGGCGGTGCGCTGGCGGCTGCGCTAAATCTGTACAACGTCCCGGTGGCGCTGTCCGTTCCCTCTGAAATCTGCGGGAAGATAGATCTAAGTGATGCGAGAACAATTTACAGTGTCGTCCTTGACAATGTTGCCTTCGATGGCGACGGCTCGCTCACACTAGGATCTGCCGTAGGAAATTTTCGTATTATTGGTGGACTTACAAAAAGCGGCGCCATGGAGGTCGTGGTAGACGCCTCTAGGTGTCTGAGACTGCACAGCATCGACTACTACGGAAACACCGATTGTCGAATCAAGAACAATCCGCCCCGCAGGGGTTATTTTTCCCTACCTCCGTGTTTTTCATCCCTGGTTGTGCATCGGAAGAATCTCAGAGAAGAGGAAGTAGATCTGGCCTACGATGCTTGGGGTGTGACTAGGAAAAAACGTGGCGCCGAGAAGTGTAATAGAGCTTCCTTTCATGGTTGGAGAGGGGCTTTCGGGGACTATGAGAAAACTTCCCAGAACTCTGATCAAGGCCAAGGAATTGGGGGCGACACGGTGAGTGACGAACTCCGCAGTGCCTTTGCCGTTCTCGAACTCCCGGAAACGGCGTCAGAGAATGAGGTTAAGAGGGTCTTTCGAAAGCTGGCCATGACGTATCATCCGGACAAAAATAATACGCCGGGAGCGACGGAAATGTTCCAAAAAGTTAATAGCGCCTACGAATGTATTTGTTCGGCAAAGGGTTGGTGCGGGAAAAGGCGGAATTAGGTGGAGCCGCTAGTCCGCGCGAAAGAAGGATGGTTTGGCGCCGGCCGGTAAAGAGATTTAAAAATAAATTGAAGTTTGCAAAAAAAACGCGTAGACGCGTGCGCATGCAAACGATACTGAATCGGGCGAGCGGGCTGCGGGCACTTGTCCTGGGCGACGTGATGTTGGACCATTACATCATCGGAAGTGCCAACCGGCTTTCGCCGGAAGCTCCGGTGCCGGTGGTTCTTGCCCACGAAGACATCTGGCTCCTGGGCGGAGCGGCCAACGTGGCGCGAAATCTCGCCGCCCTCGGCACCATGGCGGAAGTGGCCGGCCGCATCGGTAAAGATCCGCAGGGAGACAAATTGCAAAATCTTCTTGCGGACTGTAATATTCTCTTCGACGTCGGATTTCACGACGTTTCCATTTCCACGATCAGCAAAACCCGCATCGTTGCGGGCCGGCAGCAGGTTTGCCGCATCGACCGGGAGCAGTCGGCGAGCGCCTATTCTGTCGCGCGCGGAACGCATATGGATGTGGTGGAACGGGCTCTAAAGCGGGCAAATTTCTTCGTCCTTTCCGACTATGCGAAGGGGACCCTTACCCAGCCGGTCGTCAACAAAGTCATAAAGTTGGCCAAGGCGCAGGGCTGCTTTGTCGCGGCGGACCCCAAGCCGAGCCGACCGTTGCAATATCCTGGAGTGGACCTTCTTACCCCAAATGCCCAGGAGGCCCGTGCCATGGCCGGCTGCGATCCCTACGACACGGAGAACTGTGACTGGTCGGTGATTTGTAAAAAAATCTACGATAGGCACTTGCCCAAGAATTTGGTTATCACTCAAGGGGCCGATGGAATGCTCATTGCGCGCGAGGGCCGGCTGATAAAGTCCGTCCCCACAATGGCGCAGGAAGTTTCCGATGTGTCCGGCGCCGGAGATACGGTCATTGCCGCTCTTTCCGTAGCGCTGGCCGGCGGAAGCACGCTGGAGGAGGCAGCTCACTTCGCAAATACGGCCGCCGGCATCGTCATTCGCAAATTTGGGACGGCAGTAGCCACTCCGGCGGAGATCATTAACGCCTCTCGCGGGACAGTGGCCTAGGCGGAGATTGTCAGAGGGCGACGCCCCGATCCAAAAAGACTGCCAGTCCGCTGCACAGAATGAGTGTGCCCACGGCAACGACATAGATTCCCGTCAGCTTCGTCGCCAGCGACAGCGCGAAGGTGGGGATCCGTTCCGCACATTTCGCGCAAATGCAGAGACAGGCAAATAAAAGGCCTAGGGCCAGCAGAATAGAAAAAGTGAGCGACAGCGGGCCGACATATCCTCGGGGCAGATCCGAACCGAGCAGGAGGACGGTAGATATCATGCCGGGGCCGCAGATCAGCGGAACGGCGAGTGGCGTAATGGCGAAGGACAGGACCGGCGGCGGAGGGCCGTCCGCTTCCAACTGTTCCGGCTCCGTGTTGCTAAAAACGATCGTCACGCCCACGTAGGCCAGAAAGAGCCCGCCCGCCACTTTAAATGCCTGCAGCGAAATGCCAAAAAAGGTAAAAAGGAACGGACCGGTCCAGGCGATGCAAATGAGCACGGCGCTGGCAACGGTACTGGCGATGGCCGCCGCCCGAATGCGCTGGTCCGTGCTGTGTCGCGCGGTAAGTGCCAGCAGGATGGCGATAGCTGCGGGCGGGCAGGATATAAAGAAAAGTTTCAAAAAATTTTCCAGAACGTGAGCCATGGGGGCGACTTTTTTGGCTTTGGCCGTCCTGTAAAGGGAAAAGTGTCCGACTGGC
>JAITDG010000037.1 GCA_031282685.1 Puniceicoccales bacterium
AGCTGGGCGACGAGGAATTCGGCGATGAGGAAGAGTGAGTCTGCGCTGGGACAGTGGCGGGCCGTCTGGGGCGATGAAGAGCGGATGGAGGAGCACGGCCAGCTGCTGCGCTTTCTCTACGAGCCCGCCGCCTACGTCCACCGCTCCCGGCTCGCAGAACTGTCCCTCGACTTGAATGCCCTGCGGGCCATCGGCGGGACGCGGCGCGGCTGGGTGCGCATAAACAAATTGTTGCTAAAACATTTTCACCTAAATGAGCCCAGCGACTGCGGCCCGGGGCTGCTGCCGCGGCAGCGGCTAATTTTTGCCAAAAGTGCCCCGCTCGGCCAAATCGCCAGCCTGGCCGGTGCTCTCTGCTGGGCCAGGGAAATTCAAAAAGTTGTCCTAAAGAAGGAGCGAAAGGCGCTTCTGGACTCCGTCGGAGAAATGGCCTATGGCTTCGCATTGCGGAAATTTCTCTTTTTTAATTCCCTTCTCTCCGATCTGCCCCGCAAACACTTTGCGAATCTAGCTCTGCCGCAGAGGGTGATGGCAACGGGCCGCTGGTGCGTAATGCTGTGCCTTAACGGACTCGCCGACGACGTTAAGCGGCGTTTCCTGCTAAAATTTGCGACCCAGAGCGGCTGGGGGGAAGAGAAACTTTCGGATCGGGAGGGGCCGCTAGAAAATATTTGGACGCTGGTCGATCGGCTCCACGGCCGGCTGGAGGAGGTGGTGCGATGATTTTAATTTTAGATGAAAAGAGGGACAGAAGCATCGTGCCGGGGAAGCGGATCCTGCGGGCGGAAGAGTTCTTAGCAATGCGCGGTTCCGCGGACCTCATTGCGGATGCGGAGAAAGGGGCGGAGGCGATAGTCGCAAAGGCCAAAGAGCGGGCAAAAGAAATCGTAGCCCAGGCTAAGGGAGAGGCGGAAAAGATAGGCGCCACAGCGAAGGATGCCTACGAGGCAAAGAAGAAGGAAGGCTACGAGGTCGGCATGGAGGAAGGAAAAAAGGAGATGACGGCCCGGCTCGTGGAAATGGCCAAAAAGGAGGCCCTTTGTCAGGGAGTTTTTGAGGAAACGGCACGGAATATCGTCATGCGCTCCATTCGGCGCATCGTCGGAGAAATCGACGGCGAAGAGCGAGTTTGCAAGATCGTGCACACCGCGCTGGCCATCGTGCGGAACCGGAAGCGGGTAGTCGTGCGGGTGCACCCGGACCGGGCGGATGGGGCCCGGAAGGCCGTCGAAGAGGCGGAACGGCAGGAGAGCGGAACCGAAGAGCCGCGGCCGCCGATCGAAGTGATCGCGGACGGCCGACTGGAAGAAAATTCCTGCGTCATCGACACCGATCTGGGTAGCGTTGATGCCGGACTGGACGCTCAGCTGGCCGCCATCCGTAAGATATTTGACGAAACATTCACTTTCGAATAGCGGCAAAGCGGGACTGCCATCAGATGTCGCCCCGCAGGCGCTCCATCGCGACTTTTTGCCACCGATCGCCCTCGCGGCAAAAGATGGCCGAAGGATTTTTCCGCCCTAGGGCATTCTCTGTTTCTCGGGAAACGTTCGGCGGCAGTACGACGATGACCGGCTCTCCGGAGGTCCGATTGGATTCGCAAAATTTCCTAAAATCGAAAGACTCGCAAAATTTCACGATCTCGCCGGCTCGACAATTGCTACCGCATACGACCGAGCTTTCCTGGTCCACGAATAGGTCCGATGACGTGCCACTCGGGAGAAAGTGGCGAGGTCGCTCTACGTTGGGCTGTGTGGACCGCATCGGTACTTCATGCTAATGGAAATTTCGTATTTTGCAAGGGTGCTATTGTTTCACTTTTAAAAATTTGGCTTCCCCTTTAGCAATAGCAATAGTAGCTGTGTGAAAATTCCATTCCATCGCAAAAAATCTATCGCAAATCATCCCTTCGAACCAAACGAAGGGCCGTGAACTCAATACGGAGTATTTTTTCTCGCGTCTTCAATGATCCGCTGGGCAAAGGGTTTAACGATTTGAAGGCCGCTCTCATCGATCGAATTTGCCGCGGTGCGAACCGAACGGAAGTGGCGGAGCTGCGGGGCAGACTGACGAAGATGAGTGGCGAAAAGATCATAGGGGAGTACGGGAATGCTTTTATTGACTTCGTCGTCAGCGATTCAGATGCGCAGGCACTACTTTGGAAATTGGGACTACCCCACCAGGCCCTCGTGCGCGGCCTGTTCGAACGGCACGGCGACTACCTTATCCGACGCCTATTTAACTCGGATGACGAAAAAACCCGCCAGGCCGCTCTCGGCCTGGTGCTCGATCTTTCTTCGGACACTTCTGCCCTCCAGGAGCTGCGGATGGACGGGGATGGGTCCGCGCAAATGGAACGGCTAAAAACCGCCGGACTGCGGACGTTCCGCTCTCTGCCCGACTGGTTCCGGGAGCTGTTCCTCTGCAATCGGATGGACATGGCCGTCGAGCTGTTCGGCTACCACCGGGAGGGAGCGGTGGCGATTTCCCTGCTACTGGCTTCCGCTCCACCGCCGGTCCGCGAGCAGTTCCTTTTGCTCCAGGCAGATAAAATTTTTAATACCCTCCAAAGTGCTTTCGGTGGTCCGCTTATTGAGGTGCTCACTAGGCTCATCGCCGCCTTCGTCCCTTCCATGCGGTCTACGCCGGAAGAAGAAGCGGTAAGGAATCGTCAGTGCTGGAGTGAGATGCTTTCCGCCTGCAGCGCTATGGACATTTTGATGGACTGGCTGCCCGAATGTTCCCAAGCGACGTTGGCACGGCTTACCCTGACCCATTTCGAAGGGCTAAATTTTTGCATGCTCCTGTGGAGTGAGGCCTCTTCCGCCGGCCTCCACGACGATAGAGAGGCAAGGGAGTCGGCAGGGAAGGGAAAGCGCGAACGAGTTGCGCAGGTCGAAATTTTGCTTCTCGACAGTTTAAACTTGGAAGATCGGATCCCATTCATGTGCAACGAGAAAAATTCGGATATGCTGAACTTAATCATTGGAAACGCGGACTATCCGAGGGACATCGCCCGGGCCTGTGCCGCCTACCTGCTGTCTCTCGGTGCGTCCGACATATTTTTCTGCCTAGGCAAAAATCAAAAGTTTTCGGAGCTCCTCTTTGCCATGCTCCGTTCGGAAGAGTTTGGGGCGGATTGTCTCGCTCTACTTACTTCATTTTCCGCGGAAGAGCGCCGCCAATTTGTCCATATGCAGGCCCGAAAATTTTTTCAGTTCCTTCGGGATGGCCCATTGGCGGATGGGGCAAGCCGGCTTCTCCTCGACCTGTCGACCGGCGAACTCCGGCGACTTTTCTGGGACCTTTCCCGCGGGGATGGCCCCCTGGGTAGGTGCGATTTTTTTGAAATAGTTTTTTCCGTAGCGAACAGAGAACTGCGGGCCGTGCTGCTGGGTTTCCTTTGCGGCGGAGAACTGTCGCAGCGACGGCAACTCCTGGCGGAAGGAGGGAGCGAATTTTGCTCCTGTCTGTTGGGCTCTAGGGAGCCGGAAGTGGGTGAGATGGCCGTTCAATTTCTACGCACATTCCCCAAGCGGTTCCGGCAGGACTTTGCCGCCACCAACGGGGAAAAATTTTTTCCAAAAGGCCTCGCGGCGCCCTATCCTTCCGTGCGGGAATTCGTCTTGAAAATTTTTCAAAGTTTTCCTTCGGATGCTCGACGGACGTTCCTAGCCCGGGGCGAGCTGCTCACAGAGGTAGAATTCCATAGTGATTCGCTGGGAACGGATCCAACGGTCTGGGAATACCTCGTGAACCAGCATCTGGAACTCGCCGTTCCCATTGGTCCCGATGCCGAGCCCGAAGATGCCGCTGAAAATGCCCTCTTTCACTGGCTCTACGGGGCAGGAAATGCCGACGGATGCCTATTTCCCGGCGTTCTCATCGGCTCCTGGCTCTACGGCAGGTGCGTGGGGTGCTTTGCCTGGATAATGGCGCTGATGCTGGGTGGATTCAAGTTTGGTTCATTCGGTAGGGAGAGAAATATGCTTAAGGATTTGGAAGAAGCCGAAGGGCAGGCCGCCATGATCCCAGTCAGCGCGGAGATGCGCCTTGTGCTGCTGAACTTCCTAGAAAAAGTACCGGCAGAAGATCTTGTGCCGATCTTTCAGGTGATTTTTCAGAAGTTTCACGACAATTCCCCCAGCGCCGTGACGTTCATGGAGGCTCTCATGGCCTCGCTGCCGCGCAGGGAAATGGTTGAAGCTCTGCAGGAAAGGCTCTCTACGGAGGAGCGGCTGCTCTGGAACGGCGCCGTCGGGCGGGCTTCGCTCGACGGGAGAATGGCCGCCTACCTCACTTTCCCTTGCCCTTTGGCCATGGCCACCGAAGAGGAGGCGGAGCCATCGCAGCCTCCGCCGGTGGGCCCGGTTACGTTCGAAGCAAAAGAAATCGAGGCCGGCCCGCCGGTAGCCCAGGCAACTCCGACCGCGCGACGCCGCTCGAGCTCCTGCAGTCCGGCCTAGGGCCGGTCACACCTCCTGCGATTCCTCCGGCCAGGGCTCCCGGTCGCTGTCGGGAAAGAGAAAACTTTGCCGGGAGCAGAGAACGGCGGGTCCGCTGAGGATGCGGATGCGCCAGGCGAGCAGGTCGTCCGGAGTGAGCTGGTCCCACTGCCCGTCGGTCAGACCGACCCACAGTTCCCGACTCCGGCGGCGCATGTCCTCCAGCGGCACTGTGACCCGGTGGAACTCCGGATCGGCGGCGAGCAAAAATTCAAAGGAAACCAAACTATTCCGGGGGAGTCGCTCCACGGATTTGTTCAGAAATAGTACGGCGTAGAGGCCCTCGCCCCGGTTTGGGTCCGTCCGGCAAAGTCCATGGCGAAAGCGGTAGCTGCGCTCGGAAAAATAGCTGGCCAGCCGACGAAAATCGCAGTCGGCGCAGCGCTCGATGGCCACATCCCGGATCGCCCAGTCGCGGCCCAGAAGCGAAGAGCCGGACAGGCAGAGAGCAAAAATTGCGAACGCTGCCCTCACAGTGGCCCCCTCCTAGCACAGCTAAAAAAAATGGCAACCGGTGAAATTGCGCGAGAACTAGAAAATTGGTCCCAAACTGGCGCTACAGGTTCGCGTAGACGTTCGTGACGTCCTCCAGCTCCTCGAGCCGCTCCAGAAGAACCGTCGCCCGCTTCAAATCCTCCTCGGGCAACTCCAGAATGGTTACCGGGATATGGGCAATTTGCGAAGATTCGCAGGAAATTCCCGCCCGCTCCAGCGCCTGGGATAGGGAGTAAAAGGATCCGAGCGGGCATAGCACCTCGAAGCAATTTTCTTCCTCCAGAATGTCTTCGGCGCCACTTTCCAGGGCAACTTCCATGAGCCGCTCTTCGCTAACGCCTTCCTTTGGCACGATGAACTGTCCCTTGCGCTGAAAATTGAAAGCCAACGCACCGGCACTGGCCATATTGCCGCCGTGCTTGGAAAAAGTGCTGCGAACTTCCGAGACCGTCCGATTGCGGTTGTCCGTGGTCGCCTCCACTACGACGCCGATGCCGCCGGGGCCATAGCCCTCAAAGACAACTTCCTCAATGGAAACGCCCGGAATGTCCCCCGTTCCCTTTTTGATGGCCTTCGTGACGTTTTCGGCCGGCATGTTTGCCATCTTCGCCTTCAGTATGCAGGTCCGCAGACGTGGGTTAAAATCCGGGTCTCCGCCTCCCTCTCGCGCTGCGATAGTGAGCTCCTTGCTGAGAATGCTAAAAATTTTCCCTCTTTTTGCGTCCACGGCCGCCTTGTGCCGCTTCGTGGTCGCCCACTTACTATGCCCCGACATGGTCCACCGCCTTCAGCTCCCTATCCACTGGTGCGCCAGAGTTGGAAAATTTTTCGGCCGAGCAAGGAGAATCTTGCCAGCAATTCGCACAAATCGGTGGCCCAATAGAAATAATAAATTTTCGTAAAGTCATCGACAAGAAAGGAGTTTCTCTGGGAATCCGCAGCTCCTGCCAATGGTTCGCGCAGTCACTGCTCTAAAAAACTATTGACAACGGAAAAATTTCGCAGACAAATCACACAATGTGGGTTCGTCGCTGTGCCTTAAAAGTGGGAGTGGATTGTTTTGAGAACTAATTTTAACCATATATATCTCCAAGCCATATGCAAGGGAGCGCAGCAGCATTCCCTCGTCGGGGTGGATGGTATGCAGGTTTTTCCATTCATTGCTTCTGCGGATAAGGAATCGCCTGATGTAACGGAATTCAATCCGCGTCCAAACGACAAAGCAACTGATGATCACCTGAAACTTTTTAACGGAAGCGCTATGGCGCTCCGATCGATGAATTTTAGCGAAAAGATTAAAAAGCTCGATTTTGAGCAGATAAAAACGGCCATACGTAATGGGTTCATTAAGGAAATAACCGGCCCATCTGGTTTGATAATTCTAACGCATTTATTTGACGATCTCGCTAGAAATTCTGGTAATGATGTGGCTTCTATTAGAATTCGCACGGAAAGTTCAGATATCAATAAACAGATTTTCAGTGAAATCTCTGGACAAGAGCTAATAAATGTGGCGAAATTCTTCATTTATCTGTTTGGTTGTCTAGAGAATTCCTGGCTAATGGGAAAAGGTACTGTGACGGAAGAGCTCCTCCACTCATTCGCTAGCGTCGATGAAGATTTTTGGAATAGGATGCTATCAGGTGATCTCAAAGGAATGAGCGACAGTTACAAGGGAATGGTTTATTTCTACTTAATCGCTTGCATTTTATTCTACGGTTCACCGGAGGCAATTAGCGCTATTCCACCAAAGGCGGCAGAACTTGCGCTAGGTGTTTTTCTTGAAAGAACTTCCGGTAAGATTATCGATAGTGCAAAGAACCTCAGCACCATATATGTGCCGCATCCTAGCGGGAAAAATGGTGAAGGAACTGGATTCCCTTCGGCAGTCTCCATTTTCCTCAAAGCTTTTTGGATGCCTATCGATCAAAGTGCGATCACCGATGGTGGTGCCAAGGCAAAAGTCGACAGCAATAACAGACACTTCCGGGAAAGGATACTGTTGGCCACGCTGCATAACCCCGAGGTGGTTAGCGTCCTGTTGAATGCCGCAGGGCCCGAGGTGGTTGAAAATTGGAAAAATGAAATGCGCATCTTTGCGCGCGATCATAAGAATGCTGATGGCAATGTGGAACAGTTTGATTTTTCCGCCGCTAAGACGCCAGAGATTTTCTTTAAAGATTGGAAAAGTGAAAGTGGGTTTTTGTCGGATTCAAATTCCATTTCTCCCCTCATTGAGAATGTCTTCGCTACCGCTAGCGGAAAACAGCTGTCCAACCTTAGTAATGATTTTTTCAGTGCGATAGTGAACAGCGAATATGACGCCCCTAAACGTGGTAGCCGCTGGGACAGCAAAGAAATTCGAAAATTGTATGGAAAAATTCCTCCGAAATCCGTAGGGGAAATCACTTCCGATAGCGACACTGGCAAACGTCTCCTTTCCGGAATACTGCGCTATGGAACGGCGGAACAGCTCAGTGCGATGACGGACGAACAGCTTTCGCACGTCTTCGACTGGACTTTTGAAAGAGAAAATGCGGAACGCCGAAGCAAAGGCAAGCCTGATTTGACCGATCCCGAAAAAGTCGCTCTCCGGCTCTCCGATCTCCGGGCCATTGGCACGGAAGTAGACAAGGAGGGTCTACTTGATAAGTCGGGCA
>JAITDG010000001.1 GCA_031282685.1 Puniceicoccales bacterium
TGTCCGACGGCGGGCAAGACATTTTTTGCAGAAGGGGGATAGCGCCGGATGGAATTTGGTAAAAATCACTTGTGCACAGCGACTAGGCAATGCCGACGGCAAATTGCTTGCCAATTGGCCAGAAAGTGAGATAATGGACACCCATGCAATTGCGTTTCCACGGTCGCCCGGGCACAGCGAAAATTTTCCTACTTTCTTTGACCGCCCTCTTCGTCGTCATCGCCGTTCTCCTGGGCATTCGCCACGTTCGAAGTTCCATCCGCCAGTTCCAGGACAGACGATTTATTCGAAAAGTTCTTCTAATGCAGGAATCTTTGAACGAATACGCCAACCAGGCGGGCTCCACCGAACCGGTCTACCCGGCCATGGGGAAAAAACTACCTAAGGAGCTTTCCTCCTTCACTCCCATCAAGGGAACCTGGAAAATTCGTCACTTCCGCGACAGCAAGAACCGGCCCGTGACGGACGTGGTCGTGGAGCAACCCAACCGGACCATGAAGGAGATGGAAAATCTGGACGCGCTGATCGACGATGGAGACTTGGCCACCGGACACTTCCGCATGATCGGACCGGGGACCTACTCGCTGCAGATCCTCAGTAGCGACCCCGCGCAGGAGCAAAAGTCGCAGGCGAAAAAGCCGACGGCCGACAAGGTAATGGCCCGCTAGCGCCCTCCGAGGTGCTCAGCGGCCAGCGGGACAGTGGTGGACAGGCGGTCCTGCGGAGGAAATTTTTCGAAGTATTTCTTTAAAATTTTTCGGGCCACCGGCGCGGCGTCGCTGCCGCCGCCATAGGAGCGCCCCTCGTAGGCCTCCCGGACCATCACCGTAACGGCAACTTGCGGCCGCTCGGCGGGGGCAAAGGCGGTGAACCAGGCCAAGTGGCTATTGTGGAGACCGTCCCGCACCTGGGCCGTCCCCGTCTTGCCGGCAACCGAAATGCCCTCCAATCGGCAGCGGCGGCCGGAACCGTAGTTCACGCAGCCGACCATTCCCTCCAGCAGAGCGCCATAGCTTTCTTCTGAGAGCCCAAGGGGAGAGAGAGATAGGATGAGAGAGTCGCGGCGCAGAACCGTCGGCCGAGTCCGCTCCCGGCGGGTGGCCAGCGACGCCGTCAGCGCATTCACTTGCATCGGCGTGGCCAACAAATAGCCCTGGCCAATGGCCAAATTGGCCGTGTCGCCGTCCGTCCACCGGCCATGGCCGCGGGACCGCTTCCACCGGGGCGACGGCACGAGGGAACGGCCCGTCTCGTGGGGCAGTTCGATGCCGGTGAGCGCGCCAAAGCCCAGACGTTCAATCTCTTCGAGAAATTTTTCCAGGGGGATGGAGAAAATGTTATCGATGACAAAACTGTTGCAGCTCTTGGCGACGGCCAGGGAAAAGGGGAGTGGCCCGCGCTCTAAATGATTAGAACAACGGATAATACGATTTCCCACCCGCGTGGTGCCCTCGCAGGGGTGGACGGTGCTCCGATTCACAACTCCGAAGCGGAGTAGGGCTTCCACGGAAACCAGCTTAAATACGGATCCCGGCGGGTAGAGCCCCTGGATGGCCTGATTTGCCCAAACGCCCCGCTCCGTCAATTGGCCGTAGGTTTTTTGCGAAATGCTTGGGGTCAGGACGTTTGGATCGTATGAGGGGGAATTGGCCATGGCGAGCACTTCGCCGGTCCAGACGTCGCTGAGGATAGCGCAGCCAATTTCTTCACCCAGTGCGTCTTCCGCCGCCCGCTGCAGGTCCAGATCGAGGGACAGGTACAGGTCCTTCCCCGGCTCCAGTGGGCTGAAGTGCAGTACTTTTTCCCTCTGGCCGGAGGGATCTACCAGGAGCACCTCGTCGCCGTCCTTCCCGCGGAGCAGCCGGTCCATCGCCGCCTCGATGCCGGCCCGGCCGACGAGAGTTCTCTCGCTGAAAGTGCGATACTGGCAGTCGTCGGGCGGAACTGGGGCCGGGGCCGCATAGCCGAGGACGTGGGCGCCGCAGGGGCCGTTGGGGTAGACGCGGGAACTGCGGGTGAGCAGCTGCAGGCGGCCGTCCGGCGGAAGTTTCTCCACGAGTGCGGCAAAGACGTCCCAGGACAGGTCGTCGGCGAGAGTGAAGGGCAGCAGGGGCCGCTGGCGGAAGTGGCGATCCAGCGCTGTTCGGTCCACCGGAGCGATGGCCGCCAAGGGGCGGACGGAATCCAAATATCGCTCAACGACAGCCACTCGCGCCAGTGATCGCTCCTCCTCCGGCACAAAACTGCGCCCCTCCTCCCGCAGCGCGCGGACCCGGGAACGGTACAGGTCGGCGAACTCCTCCCGCAACTCCTGCAGATAGATGGCCAGCACGAAGCGGGGCCGGTTCCCCGCCAGGAGGTTCCCGTTGCGGTCGTAGATGTTACCACGAGGAGCCGGCTGAAGCAGGCGCCGGTGGCTCTGGCGAAGGCCAAGCTCCGTAAATTTTTTATGCTGGATGATTTGCCGAAAAAACAGCCCCCCGGAGAGGTAGAGAAAAATAGGGAAAATAATCCACCGCAGGCGCCACAGCCGCTCACCAAACCTATCCGCCTCCACCGCCACGGCCCGAAAGGACAGTGGGCAATGGGCGGATTTTTGCGACGGCAAAGCGGCCTTCGCCTCCTAGAGGATTTTGGAACCGCTAGCGGCACACGGAGCCGCGGTCGTGGGAGCTAAAGAGAAACAGCAACTGGAAAACTATCGCCAGGGCGAAGAGCACGCCACTTCGCAGGTAGAGGGCATAGGGGTAGAGGGCTCCGGCGGCGAGAAATAGGTCCACTTTCCAGAGATTTCGGGACCGGTCCGGGAGCGCCGCGAGGCAGAAGCGAACTCCGTGGAACGCGCTAAGGGCCAAGACGAAGGACCAGCCTGCCCCGCCGAACAGACGGCCCGCCGGCAAAAGCCAGGGGAGCGGGGAGAGCAGCGCAATCCGAAAAAAACTCCAAACTTTGCAGCGGAAGAGGAACTCCCGTCGCATCCAGCTCTCGAAGGGCCCGATGCCGTAGAGCAGCAGAACGGCAAAAAATGCCGCCAAGGTGCGGAGGGCCGGCCGGGCAGGGAAAATTTCCACCCAAAAGGACAGAAGGGCAACGGCCAGCGCCGGCGAAAAAAAGACGCTGGCGGCCCAGCGGCGATCCAAGGAAATCCGCCCCCTCAGGACGGCGAGCGGAGCAAGGGCCAAAGCCCCAGCGAGAAAAAACAAGGACAGCCCGCTCATAGGAGGAGGACCCCCGCCGTTGCGGCCCCGAGAAAAAGCAGCTGCGGCAGCGACTCGAGGTCCGAAATCTTTCGCACGCAGTAGCTGGTGAGAACTATCAATTCCTGTGGCAGCCGCCGCAGGGGTAAATCGAGGAGCAGCCATCGGATCAGGCGCAGATCTGTGCGGGATAACGGCACCGGGCCATTCTAGACTCTCGCCAGTCAATTTGTCAATGACCGGCCGGCAGCGGGCGCCCCGCAGCCCCAGCCTTCCAAACATCTCGCCATCGGCACAGCGCCACGGCTACGGAGTCAACGCCCTCTACTAAAGCCACATTTGCCGTCATCCACCCGAAACGGGGCAGCCCACGCCCCAGCGGACACGGGGCAAATTCTACCGCCGCTCGGCCAATCTCCCCTCCGCACCCTTTGGCAATGGAAAACCGTCCGACCACTTGCCCGCGCCGGCACTGCTCCGTGCGACCTTGCCGATTCGACGGCGATTTGCGTACCAGCTCGCACGTTGCGTAGCGCCGGAAACCGGCTGGAGAGTTTTTCGTTGCCACAGCGGGAAAGATCAAAAATAAGAGAAATGTGGGACTCGGACGTACTGTTTCTTTTGCCCTGCTGCTCTCCGCCGTTCCGGTCTTCGGTGCGGAGGACTTCGGCGACGGGGAACCTTCCCGTGCCTTTGCCGCGGGAATGGCGCTGGAGGAGGCCGGGAAACTGATGCCAGCCCTCCGCTGCTATCGCACACTAGCCCGGGACCACGCGCAGAGCGACGAGGCTCCGGCCGCCCTTCACCGGCGCGGGATGATTTTTTTTCGGCAAAATCGCTACCGCCGCGCCTTCCGCTGTCTCGACGGTATTTTGGACAAATATCCGGACTACAGCGACTACATGAACGTGCTGGAGCTAGAGTTTCAGGTGGCCCAGTCCCTCATGGAGGGAAAGCGTAACTATTTGCTGTGGGGGAAAATTCCCGGCTTTAGGGACCGGACCGCGGCCCGCGAATATTTCAAGAAAATCGTCGAACGGGTGCCCTACTGCAATCTCGCCCCCGAAGCGCTCTTGAACGTCGCGATCCTATCTCTCCGCATGCGGGAGCCGGACTCCGCCATCGAAGCGCTGGAACGGCTCGTGGACGAATACGGCGATTCGCCCGTCGCTCCAGAAGCGCTACTTCTTCTGGCCAAGGTCTATCGAGAGCGGGTGCCGGGGCCAAGCTACGACCAGAAAATGACTCGGGAGGCCATCAACAGCTATCAGGAATTTCTCATCCTATTCCCCGACTCCCCCCTGGCTCCGCAGGCGGAGGAAGGATTGGCGGAAACGACGGAACTACTTGCGGCTGGAAAGATTAACGTCGGTGACTTCTACTATGACGACCGGCAGAACCCCAGCGGAGCGAAACCCTACTACGAAGAAGCGCTGCAGCTGGCGCCGAGGGACTCTCCCACGGCCCAGCGGGCGGAGAGGCGGCTCGCCGACATCCGGGAAGAGAAGCCGGGGAAGGGTTCGCCGTTGGATTTTATCATGGGCCGCTACCGATCGCCGGTTCCCGCCGATGCGCACGGCCAAAAATAAACTAGCGAGGAAAAAGCAATGTCATTCTGGAATAGCACGGTGGACGTTTTCCGCTACCTGTACGAAAGTTCGAATACGAAGTGGTACTTGGCCATTCTCTTGGGGTTTGTTGCCTACATGGGAAAGGCGGGCATGGACTTAGCCCGGGCGGACAGGAAGAGAAATCGAGACAGCCGCAGATGGCGCGACGGCGAATGAGCTACAACTTGCTCCCCCTGCTAAAGTTGCGGGTCGTCGGGATTCGGTAGGTTTTTTGCCAGGGCAGCCCTTATGGCCTCCGCGGCCCGGTCAATCTCTTCGCCTATGGTCCGACCGCTCTCCCGCTCAATTTTTTCCATCTCTCGATCGAACTGCTGGGGCGTCATGTTCTGAAAGTTGCTGCGATAGAGCCCATCAACGATTGCCAGCAGCCGCACGAGCACGGGCCCCGTGCCGGCAAAACTCTCAAGAATGCTCCGCAGATCCGCGCCGCCGCCTTCGCCTTTTCCCTCCTCCTCCATGGGCCGACCGTAGCGGGCCGCCGGAATCCGTAAAGTGCTTTTCCGCTCCGTCCCCCGCGCCGATCTGCCTAGAACAGCTCCGCCGGGGAAAAAAATCGGCCAATTTCCTCTTCGGCCGCCGCCCTGTCCTCGGAGGCGTGGACCATATTTCGGCTCTTGCTCTCGCCGAAGTCCCCGCGGATCGTTCCCTTGGGCGCTAGGGCGGAATCGGTTGGGCCAACCATCTTCCGCACGCGCTCGACCGCATTTTCCCCCTCCAGCACGACCAGCAGCACGGGCGTGGAATTCATGTAGGCGACGATATCCCCAAAAAATGGCTCGGCGGTGAGGTGTTTGTAGTGCTCCCGGAGGATTTCCTCTTCCAGGCGCAGCACCTTTGCTCCGGCGATGCGAAGTTGGGCCCCCTCGAAGCGGGCCAAAATTGTCCCCACGCGACCCTGGCCAACGGCATCGGGCTTAAAGATAATCAGCGTGCGCTCCATCTCGTTCTCCCTCTCTGCCAATAGATTACGGGCGGGCGCCAAGGCCAGCAGAATCAAAGAAAATATTTTCCACCACATCCGGGCGGAGGGAATGGCCAAAAATTCGCTCCGACAAGAGCAATTTTTCGGGAGTTCACCTAGGTATCTTTCTTCCAACGGAAAATTGGAAAATTTGGCGGGCCCTGCCGCCAACCGATCCGTGCCGCGAGAAAAATTTTGACAAAGCCGATCCGCCCGGAAAAATTTCCGCCATGGGAACAGCTGCTAGGATTGTAAGGGTGCAGGGCCGAGAGATTTTGGATTCTCGGGGAAACCCGACCGTCGAGGTGGACGTGCTCCTGGAGGACGGCTCACTCGGGCGGGCGGCCGTGCCGTCCGGGGCCAGCACGGGCGAGCGGGAAGCCCTGGAGTTGCGGGACGGGAAGGCGCCGGCGGAGCTGCTGGGGGAGCAGCCGGAATTCGCACGGAAACGCTACGGGGGGAAAGGCGTGCGTGCGGCCGTGCGGAACGTCAACGAGCGCATCGGTCCGGAAATTCTGGGCCGGGACGCCTCGGAGCAGGAGGCGCTGGACTCTACCCTTCGCGCGCTGGACGGCACGGAGATGAAGAAAGTTTTGGGGGCCAACGCCATTCTCGGCGTTTCTCTGGCCGCCGCCCGGGCCGCCGCCCGCCACTTCCGCATGCCCCTCTACCGCTACCTGGGGGGAGTGAATGCCAAGGTCCTGCCCGTGCCCATGATGAACGTCCTGAACGGCGGAGTCCACTCGGATGCTCCCATTGATTTCCAAGAATTTATGATCGTCCCCGACGGCTTTGGAACTTTTTCAGAGGCACTCCGCGCGGGTACGGAGATTTTCCATACGCTGCGCGCGATTTTGCGCTCCCGCGGATTCTCGACGGCCGTGGGAGACGAGGGAGGCTTTGCACCCCAACTGCCTACGGTGGACGCGGCCCTGGACCTGCTCTGCGAAGCCGTCGAAGGGGCCGGCTACGGTCTGGGCGAAGAGGTGCACTTTGCCATCGATGCGGCCGCGTCCGAATTCTATGATCGGGAACGGGCTCTCTACGTTTTTCGCAAGTCCGACCGGTCGGAGCGGTCGGCCGAAGAAATGGTCCACTACTACGAGCGACTTTGCGACCGCTATCCCCTACAAAGCATTGAAGATGGCCTAGATCAAAACGACTGGACCGGCTGGCAACTTCTCACGGAACGGCTCGGCGAAAAAATCCAGCTGGTCGGCGATGACATTTTTGTAACTAACGTTGATTATCTATCGCGGGGCGTCGAGGAGGGGGTGGCCAACGCAATTTTGGTGAAAGTGAACCAGATAGGCACGCTGACGGAGACCCTGGACGCCGTGGAAGTGGCTCGCCTGGCCGCATTTGGGACTATCATCTCCCACCGGTCCGGAGAGACGGAGGACAGCACCATCGCCGACATCGCCGTTGGCGCCTCCGCCGGTCAGATCAAAACCGGCTCCCTCTGCCGCACGGACCGCACGGCCAAATACAATCAACTGCTACGCATCGAGGAGGAATTGGGCCCAACGGCCGTCTACGGCCACTGATCGGCAAGATGGCTTCGGCGAAAAATGAAATTCCCTGGCAGGGAAGCGCAAAAGAGTGATTTTCTCCGCCGTTTCCGCCCCACGGCTTGACAAAATCCCCACCGAATCCACCTCGAAGTCTTCGTTTCAGATTCTGCCAACTGCTAGGAACTGGACCGGAGGATTTTCAACTTCTAACGGCCAATGGGCGCATTCCTTCGCATTTTGATGGTGTGGATCGTGACGCCGATCCTGCTGCTCTCCTCGTTTTATTTGTCCTTCCGTCTCGGCTGGCCACAGTTCCGCAAAATTGGCCAGGCCTTCCATCGAGTTCTGGCAGACAACGGCGGCCGCCGCCGCTTCGGCAGCTTTTCCGCCGTTGCCGTCATCGTGGGCGGAAATTTGGGGGCCGGAACGATCGCCGGAACGGCCCTCGCCATCCGGACCGGGGGGCCGGGGGCACTCCTCTGGATGGTCGCCGTTGCCCTCCTGGGTGGAGTGATAAAGCTTTCCTGCGCAGCACTCGGAACGCTATACCAGGAGCGGAGGGGCGGAGGCGGTTCCCTAGGCGGTCCAATGTTCTACATGACCAAAGGTTTGAACGCATTCCCCTTGGGGGTGGCCTACTGCATTTTGCTGATTGGCGCCGCCCTATCGGTTGGCAATCTCGTGCAGATGAACGCATTTTCCTCGTCACTGCCGAAGGCGCTACCCGGCTGCCGAACCGTCGCCGTTCTGCTGCTGGCCATCCCGGCGGCCTCCATCATCTGCGGAAGCCTGCGGCGCTTTTCCCACTTCATGTCCATCACCGTACCCATCATCGGCTGCATCCACATGGCCATCTGCACGATCGGCATATTGCTTCTGCGCAACAACGTATTTCCTGTAATTAAAAATATTTTTCGAGAAGCGTTCGCGCCAACGGCCTTTGCCGGAGGCGTTGCCGGTGCAGCCGTCCTGGCGGCAATTCAGTCCGGCATTTCGCGGGGCCTCTTCGCGACAGATATCGGTCTGGGACTCGCCGCCATAGCCCACGGCGGGGTGGACAGGGGCAAACTTCCCATCGAACGGCACGCCCGCGAGCAGGGGATCATCGCCCTCCTGTCCCCCGCCATCGTCGCCGCCGTTTGCACCATCACGGGAGTTCTAATCCTCTGCGCCGCACCGAATTTCCACAAGAGCGCCAGCGAAATATGCGTGGAAACGTTCGTCATCGCCTTCCGCAGCACCTACGCCGGCTGGCTCGTGCCCGTTGTCATATATTCTTTTGCCCTGACGACGATGATCGCTTGGGCCTGGTTCGCCGAACACGCCTTCTACTTCTTCCGCGTGCCGAAACTGCGCACGGTTTTCCGCGTGGCTTTCATCGCGCTAATGCCGGTCGGCGCCTTCATGGGGAGCTCTTTGCCCTGGACGATCGCCGACGGCTGCATCGCCGGCCTGCTGCTGACGAACATTTGCGCCATATTGCTGTTAAGTGGAAAATTGGCAAAGATTTACGGAGAAAAATAAAAATTGGTCGCCGGGGAAATTTTCATCCCAATGGCTGGACCGGTGGGGGGGATTTTTTTGGACCGGGACGGCACGCTCTGCGAAAACGGCCCCGGCTATCTCGGCGACCCGGGGAAAATCGTTCCCGTGGAGGGCGCTGCCCAGGTACTGGCGGCCATGGCGCAGGCCGGCTACCTACTTTTTCTCATCACCAACCAAAGTGGCGTTGGGCGGGGCTATTTCCCTGCCGGATCAGTTCATAGCTGCAATCGGCGACTGCTAGAGCTCTTCGGCAGTGGGAAAATTTTTCGAGAAATTTGCGTCTCCATGGGCACGCCGGACAGGCCGGATCCATACCGAAAACCTTCGCCGAAATTTCTGCTGGAAATGTGTGTGAAATATGCCCTGGAACCCAAACGCTGTTGGGTGATCGGCGACAGCGCCTGCGACGGAGAAATGGCCATTCGAATTGGGGCAAAGGCATTACTGGTAGGATCTTGCGCCGATAGTCCGCCGCAGCAGGGTAGCCCACGGCGAGTGCCGGACCTGCCGTCGGCCTGGGCCCTGATCCGCGCCGAGGACGATGTGCCCAATTGCCGTTAACATTTCTCCAAAATTGACGGCAAGCGACCTGCCGAGGTGGACGTCCACAAATTCTCTTGCGGCGGCGCCCCCATTTCCTTTCCTGCTCGCCATGGCCACCGGGCGTCTCACGCTAGCTACTTTTTTTCTTCTAACTCAGCCGTTTCTCTTTGGCGTGGATGACCTTAATGATAATTTCCCCCGGGGAGAAAATGCCATTGGAGAGGGTGTTCGGGCCGATGGCGAGTTCGATTCGTCCCTCGAAGCGGAACGCTCGACCGGATTTGGGAATAGGCGCTACGTGAATGGCATCGTCGCCACCGCCAATGGCCGCCTCATCACCGCCGGCGAATTGCAACAGGAGTTGATGCCGACCATGGCGCAGATCGAACGGCAGGCGACCTCCCAGTCGGATTTTGATCGGCGTGTCCGCGAGGCGGCCCGGAAAATCGTAGACCGGCTGGTGGACCGAGCTCTTATTGTGCAGGAATTTGAGCGGAGTGGCATGAAAATACCGGAGGCACAGAAAAATTTTCAACTGGATGAGTTCATTCGGAATAATTTCAACGGAAGTCGGGTGGAATTTGCGGAAAAGCTGCGGGAACGGGGGAAAACGCTGGGACAGTTCAAAAGGGAGATGGAAGAAGGCTTTATCGTCGATTGGATGCGGAGCCGGATCCGCCACTCCCGATCGGAAATAAGTCCGCTGCAGGTCTCCCAATACTATCAGGATCGCCGGGAGGAATTTTACGTACCGCCCGCCGTCCGCATGGGACAGATCTACGTGGCCGATGGCGGGGAAGACATTCGGGAAGTTGTGGAGCAACTTCGGAATGGCGAGGATTTTGCAACCGTCCGCGACCGCTACTATCCGAGTGGAGCCCGCGCGGAAGAGGAATGGGTATCCCAGGAGGACCTGCACCCGGAGCTGTGCGCTCTTCTAGGTGAAATGGAAATAGGGGACTACGCCGGGCCGCTGGCTGTCGGCGGGGGCTCCCTGGTCGTCGTACTGCTGGCGCGGCGGGAAGGAACCTATCTCCCGTTGGAAGAGGTGCAAAGCGAAATTGAGGGGCACCTCTACGCCCAACGATCGGAGGAAGCCTATGAGCGCTGGCTGGCAAAACTCCGTCGCCAGGCCCACATTCAGTACTATTTGTGACTCTGCCGCAAAACCCGAAGACAATGGCAGATTATTCTGTCGGAATAGATTAAATTAAATTTTTGTGATTTTTTTGCTTGCAGTCGGACTCCAACGCCCCAGCGTGGCCGCCCATGTCTACAACAAGAAGTCTATGTACGTCGTCCCGCGTAGGCGGGATTCTCGGAGGCGCCTGCGCCCATGTCTATGCCAGGCTCTCTGATACAAGCAGACCGCCGGATAACCTGCCTTTGGCGGAAATCGTTGGAGCAAACATTTCCAGCGGGATCGTAATTATGCAACGCACAAGTGGCGTTCCATTCATCATGGTCCGCGAGAGCGTTGGCCATTCTCCTTTTAGGAGAGGTAGCGTTGGTGCCGCAATGTTTGCCGCACTCATTGGGTACCGAAATCCTTTTGTGGATTTTACTCGACTTGACTACGCCGCTGGGGGAAGGGAAGCGGTACTGCTGAGGACGTTGGTGGTCTCTTGGCTAGTCGCTAATTTTGGCAGTAGGCAATTCGGGCTACTAGCCGACACCACCGGAAGGGTCGCCCCATTTCCCCATCCAATGAAACTAGATCTCGACATTTTATCGCACCTCCGTACGGTAGTTCTGCTCCATTCGCCCTTTTTGGAAAGGTGCTGCCGCCCGAATGCAGATTTTGGGCCGCTTTTTTGGGATTGGGAATCCACGTTACGCCCGCTATTTCCTATTGTGGCATATGGACAATGGCAACCGACGGATCATTTTCTCAGTAGCTTCAGAGCGTTCAACGTTCCGACAGCACCGGGCAACGACGATCCCCATTCCAGGCTTTTTCTGTGGCATGGCCGCGGCCGCAATAAGTATCCGACGGTTCTCCCATATCAGCTGAAAAAATCTAGATCTTTTGACTGTCTAGAGAACGCAACTCGGATTGGCGATTTGGAAGAATTTTTTACAAGTATTAAATTGCCGATCTTCTTTCATCCGGATGTGCGGCACCTTTTCCAGTGGATCGTTCGTTCTTATATTTATGACGAAGATGAGACTTATCTGAAGCGAGTCATCGCCAGCGGAGGAATAGATATTCCAGAAAGAGTTGATCCAGGAGCAGTGAACTTCACCACAGTTTGTGAACTATGCGACGGCACGAGTTTCCGTTCCCTCCCTACAGACGCTGCTGTCTCTTACGCGCAGGAAGGGATTGGGCGCCTACGCAAGCTTCGCGCAGCCGCAGGACTCTGAAAGTTCATTGACAGCTCGCCGGCGAAATTCCATAGAACTTGCGCCTAATGTGGGAGATTTTATTAATATTTTCCCTTCAGCTAGCCTTTTCCTTCGTCGCTTCGATGTTGGACGGCATACTGGTCGGGGCGACGGTAACGGATGTGGAAACGCTCAAAAAGCGTTCGCCGCGGCTGGCGGCAATTTTTGAGCACTACCAGGCCCGCACGGACCGCACTCTTTCCGCCATTCTTGCCATTGACACCGGCGCAACCACAATCGGCTCCATCGTACTCGGCTCCATGCTGGAAATTCACTACGGCATGAAGTGGGTTCTGCCCGCCTCCATCGTCGCCTCCATCGTTGGCTTCGTATTGTCCGATATTCTTCCTAAAGTGTTGGGCATCTGCTACCGTCGCCACGCTCTCTACTGGTCCGTCTACCCCATCCGCATCGTCTATTGGGCGATGGCCCCCGTCGCATTCCTTTGCTCCCTGGTCATCGGCGTTTTTTTGCCGAAGAAAAAATTTGTCACAAACCTCAGCGACGAGGCCCTTATTTTGACCGCCCAGCGGGGTGTGCGGGACGGCGTGTTCAGCTCCATCGAAGGCGAAATGGTGGAACATACCCTCACCCTCGACGACACGGACGTGGGCACCATTGCGCAGAAGAAGATTTTTTCAATCAGCGCAAAGCAGACCATTGGAGAGATTTTTCGAAAATATCCGGAAATTCCCTACGGCCGCATTCCGGTCTACGAGGGGGAACGAAATAATTTTATCGGCGTAGTTTCCCGGCGAGAGCTGCTGCGATCTCTGGCCGCCGACGAGCACGAAAAGTTGGTCAAAAAACTGGTTCGAAACATGATACGTGTTCCCCAGGACGCAAAAATTTCCGCCGCGCTGGAGCTGCTTCTGCAGCACTTCCAGCAGATCGCCCTAGTCGAAGGCGGCGACGGCCAGCCGGTCGGCGTACTGACCATCGAGGACATTTTTGAGTATATCCTGGGACGAGACATAATAGAGTACGATGACCTGGCCAGCGGCTCCCGCGAAGACGCCCGCAAAATGCGACTTCTGCTGAGAAAGCGCGTTTCCGCCGCTCCGGAAGGGCAGAGCGGCGAAGGGAAACGACGGCGCACGGCTAAGCCTTAGGGATACTTCCGTTTCGATTTTTTCGCCAACCGAGCCGGATTCCGGCCGTTTTGGAAAATATTTTGACAAATTTTCTCGTAAAATTCCTTTCAAAGGAACATTCTACGCCATGGTCACAACAACACCAGTTGAAACGGTCGTGGGGACCGCGGACTCTTTCCGTACGGCAGACGCCGCACCCGAGGTGCCCGCCTCCGCCTGCGAGAGGCTAGCTAATTCGGTGCCCCAGAAAGGGACCCGACGATTTCGGAGGCTGATGGAGAGCCAAGCCCAAGATTCCACATCCCTCTCCGATGGGGCGGAAAAATGTGCGGGGAAAATATTTTCGGTGGACGGGGCACTGTTCTTTCTCCCAGAGCGAAATGAGAATTTCCTGCTCCGAAGGCTGGAGAGGACCGGACGATTCTTGGGGCAGAACGTCCTTCAGCAGGCGGCCGCCCAAATTCGCCCCAATCCGATCGTCGTGGACACGGGGGCTAACTTCGGCAATGAAAGCATCTTTTTCGCAGTAGAAGCCGGTGCGGAAAAAATTTACTCTTTCGAAGGAAACCCGAACGACATCGAACTACTAAAGAAGAACGTCGGACTCAACAATTTGGGCAAGAAGATCAACGTCAATCCCTTCATTCTCAGCGATGAAACAAAAACAGTAAAGCTCCGTAGCCGGTCCCCCTTTTCGCACGAAAGAGAAATCACAGTAGCGGCGCGGCCCCTGGATTCCTTTGACCTTGGCCCGAAGATTGACTTGCTGCTACTTAAGGGGGCGGAACTGGGCGCCGCCACGCTGGCGGGCGCGACGGAAACTCTAAAGAAAGTTGAAAATGTGCTTCTGTTCAGTGGATGGAGCACCGATTCCGACGCCATAGTGCAAAAACTAGAAGAAAGTGGATTTGAGCAGGCGGCGAAATTCGGTCAGAGTGAACTCTTTCAGCGAAAAACCAAAAAAAATTAGCGGAAAGGGAAGCCGGTGGCGGCATAGACCTCTTCTGGCGACGTGACTGCGGCGGCCACCTTCCCCATTGCGCATTCCCGCAAGGAGATGGCTATCTTTTCGGGCAGCTCTTCCAAAAAATTTCCGTCTGTTTTTTCGGAATTCAGCGGAAGCCATTCGTATATGGCCGTTTGCCCCCGATAGCCACTGTGGCCGCAGCGGTCGCAGCCGACCGGCCGGAACGACTCACTTTCCCGGCCAAGGAGGTCCCGCAGACCACCGCCGTGGGGCTGCCGGCACCGCTCGCAGAGGCAGCGGACGAGCCGCTGGGAAAGTACTCCACGTAGCACGGCCCGAATGAGATGGAGAGGAATTTTTAGTTCCATCAGGCGGGGAATGGCACCGGCCGCGTCCGGGCAGTGGAGTGTGCTGCAGACAAAGTGGCCCGTCAAAGCTGCCTGGATGGCAACGGCCGCCGTTTCCTCGTCGCGAATCTCACCGACGAAGAGCACGTTGGGCGATTGCCGCAGGACCGAACGGAGGGCGCTAGCGAAGGAAAGCCCGCGGGCACCATTCACCTGCACGGAGCTGATTCCGTCGATGGCGTACTCCACGGGATCTTCGACGGTGATGATCTTGCGGCTGCCGTCGTTAAGTCCGGCCAGGAGGGCATGAACGGTGGTGGATTTGCCGCAGCCGGTCGGGCCGGTCAGCAGGAGAAGTCCGTCCGGACCGCGTACCGCCGCAGTCAGCTGGGCTGCAGTGCTTTCGTCGAATCCCAATTCGCCGAGGGAGGGCGGTAGGGTGAAACCCATTAAAATGCGCAGAACGGCCCCCTCGCCGCGGGAAAAAGGCACGAGAGAAACGCGTATGTCCCTCCGCTCCTCGCCATTCGCGAACGTCCACTTGCCGTCCTGGGGCAGCTGGGGACAGTCCACGGGAATATTTGATAAAATCTTCAACCGCAAAAGTAAAGCGCCATGCAGTTCCCTTGCCAGCTCCCGGACAGTCCGCAGCCGCCCATCGATACGAAATCGGATCCGACTGCCATCCTCCTGCGGCTCAATGTGCACATCCGAAGCCCCATCGGCGACGGCCCCGGCCACCATCTCCTGGAGCAGCCGATCTATCTGTCCTCCACTTTCTCCTTCCATGGGAGTCACATGTTGCGCTCGCCACGGCCGAAGCGAAGTTCCGTCCCCGCCAGAAGTCGCCGCAAATTGGGCAAGTGCCGCACAAAGATCAGCACCGCCATAGCCACGGCGATAACGCAGGCAAATGGCGAATGACCAAAGAGATAGGTGCAAAGTGGAATCATAAGGGCTAGGGAGAGGGAAGCGAGGGATACGAACCGACTGGCCCAGAAAACTACAACCCAGGTTAATAGCGCCAATGGGAGCACATTAGCCATTACCGCCCCGCAACCGCCGATGGCTACCGCCACCCCCTTCCCGCCGCGAAAGCGCAAAAAGAGGGAAAACATGTGGCCCAGAAGGGCGCCCAGGAGGCCCAGGAGACCCAGACGCTCCCCCGCGGAGCCGCCCACCGCATGGATGGGCCAGGCGGCGGCCAGAAAACCCTTGGACACGTCCAAAGCCAGCACGATGGCGGCGGGGATGGAGCCGACGGTCCTCTTTACGTTGGTAGCACCGATGTTACCGCTCCCGGCCGATAGAATGTGCACGCCACGGGCTTTAGCCACGAGAAAGCCAAAAGGTATCGAGCCCAAGAGGTAACCCACCGCCAGGGCAGAGACACAGAAAAACATTCCGTCGACCACGGGCGCCAGGATCGTCGCCAACCGCGCTGTGGCAAGCAATTATCCGTTTCATCCTTGACGGCGACAGTGAAAATTAGTCGGCTGGAGCGCGCGGTGGACCCAAAATTTCAGCAGCTCCTGCTCTACCAAAGCTACGATCTGCGGTCGATGGAGCTGGAGCGGAAGTCGATGCGGCTAAAAAAAGACCTGTCCGAGCTGGAGAACCGCTTGGCCGAGGCGCGGTCAGAACGGGAGCGGCAGCGGGCCGACGGTAAAGATCGGCAAAAAACCCTACAGCTAGCAGAATTAGCTCTACGGGAGACAGAAAGCAAGTTGCAGAAATTAGAGCGGCGACGAATTACCAATGCGGCCCAGACAAATGCGTTGGAAACGGAGTGGAAAACACTGGAGCTAAAGAAAATAGCCACGGAAGAGGAGTGTCTGCGGGCCATGGAATGCTGCGAGAAGGATCAGCGGGAGCTGGCTCTCCGGGAAACGGAGTGGGAGACTCTGACCCATTTTCTGGAATTGCGCCGGGAAGAGCTAAAAGGCCAAATCGTTGAGCTGGAAAACGATCAAAAGGCTGTCCGGGACATGCTGGATCACTTGCGGAAGGGAATTGGGAAGGACTGGCTAGCGGCCTATGGAACCGTACGCCAAACCTCCCTGCCACCGCCCTACATCTGTCCCCTAGACGGGCTTAAGTGCACGGGCTGCCACATGCACCTGCCAACCAACTCGCTGCCCTCGGGCAACGATTCCACACTCCACCGCTGCGAATTTTGCAATCGCATCATCTACCGCACCAACGACGACGAACGGGAACCCTAGCGGTCACAGGTCCCCCTCACCCAGCTGAGCCAGCAGCTGCTCCTCCCTTTTGCAATTTTCCGCCAAAAGTTTCCGGGCGCCCTCGACAACTCGTTCCGGCGCACGGGAAAGGAAGCCACTGTCTTCCAACTTTGCCCGGTTCGCGGCGATATTTTTCCGAACGCGGTCTAACTCTTCCCGCAGGCGGGCGCCGGCCACTCCGGCAGCGGCAAAACGGCCCCAGGGCGTGCACACGGCGGCCACGGAAATCGGGAACGGGCCGCTCTCCTCCAAGCGACTATGGCTAGTCAGCGCCAGCAGCGGACCGCGGAGCTCTTCCCAGATGCCTCCCCGCAGAAGAGACTCTCCCCGAAGGACTCCCCCGGCACCGGGCAGGGCACGAATTTGACCAAGCGCCCTGCGAAAATCGACCACGCAGTCCCACTCCTCCCGCGTCGGCAGTAGTTTTGCACTCGCCAACGCAGTCGAAAGGTCGGGCAGGGGAACCAGATGCAAAGCTTCCTCCGGAGGGCCAAATTTCAGCTGCTGCCAGAGTTCCTGGGCGATGAATGGGGTGAAGGGGGCCAGCAGTTGCAGGACGGTGCGTAGGATTAAATCTTGAAATGCAAGAGTTTGCGCTTTTCTCTGGGGCCGTTCCCGCAGACGCCACTTGCAGAGTTCCACGTAAAAATCGCAGTAGTCGTCCCGAAAAAAGTGCTCTAATTTTTGCAGCGCAGACTGAAAGGCATAGCCCGGCCGAAATTCCATCGTCGTCGCATCCCGCAGAACCCAGCGGCCCTCAATTTCCCCATTCACCGTCTCCAAAGTGACATAGAGCATCTGCGCCATGGCCCGGTCAAAAAAATCCGCAGCGGAAGAGGCCGCGACGAGCAACTCCTCTAAAGATCGGCATCTCGGCGGCTCGTCCTGCAATAGGCGGAAACGGCAGGCGTTCCAGAGCTTAGTGCAAAAATTGCGGCCCAACTCGACATTTTTCTCGTCGAAGAGAACGTCCTGCCCCAGTGGCGCCGAGGAGATCAGTCCGAAGCGGACGCTGTCAGCGCCGTAGCGGTCGATGAGCTCCAGCGGATCTGGGGAATTCCCCAGGCTCTTGGACATTTTTCGGCCGATGCTATCTCGCACGATGCCAGTAAAATAGACGTTGCGAAAGGGAACGGCTCGATCGAGATCGCCGCCGTCCGGGTCCCGCAGCTGGAAAGCGATGGACAGGAACACCATGCGCGCTACCCAGAAGAAGATAATGTCGGGGCCGGTCACCAGCGTGTGCGTGGGGTAAAAGAGGGAAAAATTCTTCTCCGCCATCGCTTTAGGATCCGGCCAGCCCAAGGTGCCGATGGGCCAGAGGGCGGAGGAGAACCAGGTATCCAGCACATCCTCCTCCCGATCCCAATTTTCCGGGTCTTCCGGGCCCTCCACGGATACGTGCCAGTGGGCCGGATCGCTGCGGTCCGCGCCGCGCCGGTACCAGACGGGAATGCGGTGCCCCCAGAGCAGCTGGCGGCTGATGCACCAATCGTGGATGTTGTTCAGCCAGTGAAGGTAAGTCTTTTCCCAGCGGGCGGGGAAGAAGCGAATGTGGCCCTCCTGGACGGCACGCTTGGCCAGCTCGACGTTGGGGTAGCGGAGAAACCACTGCTCCGAGAGGCGGGGCTCCACCGGCTGGCCGGACCGCTCCGAAATCCCTACGGCGCTGCGGTGCGGCTCGGCGGAAATTAGGCAGCCCAACTCCCGCAGCAGCTCCACGGCCCGCCCCCGGGCGACGGAGCGGTCCAGGCCGGCGAGATCCTTCCCGGCGAGGGCGTTCATCGTGCCGGACGGATCCATGATCTCTCGAAACGGAAGTCCGTGCCGCTGACCAATTTCAAAATCTAAATTGTCGTGGGCCGGGGTAATTTTCAGAGCGCCGGTGCCGAAGGAGCGGTCCACGGCGGAATCCGCGATGATGGGGATGGGCCCTCGAGAAAACGGCCGCCAGCAGTACTTTCCGACGAGGTCTCCGTAGCGGGGGTCAGCGGGATGCACGGCAATGGCCACGTCGCCGCCGATCGTCTCCGGCCGGGTGGTGCAGACCTCAATGGCGCGGGAGGGCTCGTCCACCAGTTCGTAGCGGACGCGCCAGAGAAAGCCATCCAGTTCTTGCACAAAAACTTCCTCGTCGCTAAGGGCGGTCTGGGAGACGGGGCACCAGTGCACCATGCGGCGACCTCGGTAGATGTGCCCCCGCCGGTAAAGTTCCACAAAGCCGTGCAGCACAGAGCGATAGTAATCCGGATCGAGGGTGTGCACTTTCCGGCCCAGGTCAC
>JAITDG010000004.1 GCA_031282685.1 Puniceicoccales bacterium
GTTTGCATGGCTAATGGTAAATCCGTCGCCACCATTTTTGCGGCCCCGGGACCGAATTTATCGGCAATCGCCGTCGCCATTTGGGGGCCAAAATGGCTGACAATCGCTTTTTTTTCAAATAGGCTCAAATTCGAATTCATAGCGGCCGTTCCTGAATTTTTACCTGAGATTTTCGAAGGAAAAGGCAAGGAAAAGTGGAATCCCCAGTGAAATTTTTGGAAAGTTTTATGGCGGTTTTCCTTGTCTCAAGCGAAGTGTTCTCCATGGTGCGGCCATGGCGAGCCTCTTTGCACTCTACCGCAAGCGGAAGGAGCAGGGACTGGCCCGACGGGAAGCCCGACGACTGCGGAGTTGGATCCGGCGGGTGCAGAACTTTCAAAGGGACATTTTATCCGGGGAAGACCTCCGGGCTCTCACAGCTCTGGCGGACCGGCTGCGCGACAGTGCCCGATTTCCCCCAAAGGAACTGTGCGGTGAAGCTCGCCAACTCCTTCTGCGCGTGGGGGGACGACTATTCCCCTCGCGCTCTTTGGCGGAGAACGCGGAGGCCTTCCTCACTGCCGCCATTCTGGCGCTGACAGTCCGCGTCTTCTTTTTCCAAATTTTCTCGATTCCAACTAATTCTATGTGGCCCAGCTATAAGGGAATGACGGCCGAGTACCCGGCAGTGGTTGGCCGAACCCCCATCGGCCACTTTCTCTGCGGCGCCACCAGCCATGATCTGATCAGTCCAGAGAGCGGACCGATCCGAATCCCCGTCAACGGCAGCGCGCAGGCCCAGAAACAGCGCTCCCTCTTGCCCTACGAGGAAATGCGCCGATGGCAGTGGGGACTGTGGCCCAGCCCCGTCCGCCGCTACGAACTCTTCGTGGGCAGTAGGGCGATCCCCATCGAGGTCCCGCGGGAGTTCGACATGGAGCAGCTGCTCATGCGGCGATTTTTCCCCGACATCGGCTCCGGCCGAATCGCAGACGCGATTGCCCTGCACCGCCCTGAGATCCAGCGGGGCCAACTCCTTCTCAGTACCGGGCAGCGCGCGGAAAAGTCGGAGGCCTTCCTCTTTTTCGAGGTTATCCACGGCGATGTACTTCTCGTAGACCGTTTCACTCCGCATTTCGTCCGGCCTCGGCGTGGCAGGCCGCTGGTCTTTGCCACCCGCTCCGTCCCCGCCCTGCGGGAAAGCGACGACCGCTACTACATCAAAAGGCTGGTGGCACTCGGCGGGGACGAGGTTGCCGTTCGGGAAGGGAAACTGCTGGTAAACGGCGCGGAGGCAAACTTTTCGGCGGCTATGGAGAAAAATAACTCCAAACGGCCTCCTTTCAACGGCTACTTCCCCCTCGGCTCCCTCTCTTCCGGCGCCATCCCCGTGCCGAAGGGTCACGGCTTTGTCCTGGGCGACAACTCGGCCTACAGCTACGACAGTCGCTATTTCGGGGCAATTCCCTTGAAGGCGGTCATCGGTTACCCGCGCCTGCACCTGTACCCCTTCCTGCCGGCGCAGAACAATGACCCCAAAACCCAGCGCAGTCCCGACAAGATCCGTCGCTTTCTTCACTTCTGGGAGCGCTACGCGGGGGGCGAATGAGCCGCGAATCGGCCCCCCAGCTCCGGCGAGAAATGTTTTTATTCTGATTCTGTTGCGCGCCTTATGTTTATGCGATTAGAGGCCCATTCCCGGCACTCCGGCGCCGTACCCGCCACAAAGATTTTCCCAAGATTTTTACGGGGAAATTTCGTTTTTTTCTTGCTTTTTTATCTGGAAACCCGCAAATAGACAGCCAGGAGGAAAAATATGAGTTTAAGTATACTTCAAAAGGCGAAAATCGCCGAGGTTTCAGCTAGGGTGCTGACCGAGAGGATCGAAAGAGAATATGGACAAATCGTTACACAAGTGACGAGCAAAAGCCTAGCTCAGCTTAGAGAAGTGGTAGGTCGAATCGATGGAGTAGACAAAACCATGCTGACTACCTTGGATAATGTGCTTAAAGACGCTAGTTTGACGACCGCCCAAAAGCTTCTTTACTGGTTTATTTGCGTTTTCTCGTTGGGCATAGCGCCGTATCTTAGTGCCAAGTGGCTAATGGAGGCTCTAGCAGCGAACGATCCGGCAAAGGTGTCGGATAGTAATTTGGCTGCTTTAAACAAGTTTTTTGCCTTCCTAACGGATGAGTTAAATGAATTTATTTACCGGGAGGATGTTGGCATCATGCTCGCCTCTCTGGGAAACACGCAAGATGTCTGCGAATTCAACGGCAAAACGTTCCAGAAAGGCACCCCTGCCTACGATCTCGTGATGGAACTGTGGAAAACTACTCCAACGGGCACTTTTGATGCGGGTGAGGCCCAGAAGGGTCCGGCGGGTTTAGCCAAACAAATTTTAAATGCCTGGGGACTGAAGTCTGACATCTTCAATCCGCCTGCTGACGCTAAATTCCAGAACGACCCGAGTAGGCTGAGTAAGGTGATTGGTGGTTTTTCGGGGGAAGTTGAACTGTCCGTTGCAAAGGGGAAGTTGAAAGCTGCCGATGAAGCGGTACATGATGGACGTATTGCATTGGCGATTGAAGCGCTTGAAAGTTTATCTGGTGATGTTGCTGCATTCGACAAGTCTAAGGGTACTGCTTCAATTTTATCTACTGTTGCGACGCAAGTGGATGATGTTGACAAAGGCTTCGCAAAGGAAGTGTTTGATGCTCTCAAAGGTGTCGGTACCATTTTCGGTAAAACAGGTACCGAGGATATTACTGCTGCAGAAGTCAAGGCTTACCTGAAATCGCTCGGCGAGTCCTTGTTAGATCCCGTTTTGTTTGGGATAGATTTACAAGCAAAGACAATCACTATAGATCCGAAGAAACTTCCGTCGGCCGAGCCGCTGAAAAAAGGAGAAACCAACGGTGCTGCGCTTAATAAAGTTAAATCGCTATTCGGAAGTGACAGCCTCGCTGGTTTTATATTAAAAGACGGCGTGACTGGCACAGATCCTATAGGTGATGATAATCTAACGAAAGTGAATAAGCTCATCGAAGTCGTTGCAAAGGCACGAGAGGCAATATTGGCTTTACTTACAACAGCGGCCACCGACAAGGCGAAGTACGTTGTTGACTTGTCCACTGTGAAGCCCAAAATAGGCGGAGCAGAAGTGCAGGGAGACAAGGAGTCGACCTTCGTCGATGCGATTGTGCTCTACGCCCTGAATGATGAGCTAGCTAAAACTGACGGTGCAGGCACTCCTAAGGGCGTCAAGCATCTTATTGAGGCGCAGAAGAAGGCGCAGGACGAGGTAGCCGCTAAGAAGACGGAAAGAACGAATAAGATTGGGTTCTACGAGAAGAAGGGTGGTGCGTCCACTGGTGGTGGTGCTCCCAATCCTGCTACAGCCGCCGCCGCTGCTCCCAAACCTGCCGCTACTCCTGAGAAGAAGAAGTAAGTCCTCCCAGGCAATGGGATGGTAACCTGTTGGCTGGACGCTGGTCCGGCCAGCTGTTCCGGTTGCTTACCGTTGGCCGGACGAGTGAAGGTCGATTGCGTACTTTTGCCGTCCGGCCGATTTTGCACTTGTGGAGGGACGGCCCATTTGCCCTAGTATCTGTGCAACTCTATGAATCCTTCCCTCGTCGCCCTCGCGAGCCATCTGCCGCCCTGGGGCGGAGGTGGCCTCTCTGTCGTGCTGCTGTCCCGCGTGCGGGCGGTACGCAATCTATCCGGTGAGCCATTCCCCGGCAGCGCCTCCGAGGAGCAGCAGCTGGCGATGCGGGCCCGCACATACGGAGCCCTGGCCGACTGGGCAGCCGGCAATTCCTTCTTTTTCTGGCTACTGGAGGAACTCACCGTCCCGGAACGGAATTTTTTTTGGGAAAGGCACATCGCCGGCTCAGACTTCGCCAAAGGTCCCTTCCGGACGGGCGTGGCGCTGTTCGAAGAATCTTCGCTCAGTTTCCGGCTCAACGACGGGGAGCACCTCAAATTTGCCTGCCTACTGCCGGGGCTGGAAGTTTTCCGGGCCTATGAGCGGGTGGACGCGGCCGACAGCGCCCTGTCCCAGCGCCTAAATTTCGCCTTCGACGGGAAGCGGGGGTTCCTAACGGCCGACCCCTCCGACATGGGCACGGGCCTGCGGGTCTCTCTGCTGCTCTTTCTGCCGGCCCTCGCGGCACTTGGAAAAATTGAGCAGGTGGCCCACGCCGTCCAGCTGCTGGGCTGCACCTTCGGCGGACTCTTCGGCCCCGGATCGAGCTCGGAAAGTTGTATTTTTCAGGTGCACAATCGCATGACACTGGGAGAGAGCGAAGAGACCATCCTGCGGCGGCTGGTCGGCATCGGCGAAGCGCTCGTGGAACAGGAGTCGGCCGCCCGCGACGGACTGGAAAAATCTTTCTCTGACCGCGTCCCGGATCGCATGGCCCGCGTCATCGCCCTACTCCACAGCGCTCGGGTCATGTCCCTCCAGGAGTCGCTGGTGCTGCTCGGACAGGCCCGACTGGCGGCCTGCCTCGGCTACTTGGCCGGAGAATTTTTAGAGAAAATCGACGAACTCCTCACGGCCGTGCTGCCAACCCATTTGCAAATGCGCCACGGGGAATGGGTTTCCGAAAGTGCGCAGGAACAGCTGCGGGCCCAACTGCTCCGGCAGACCTTCGCGGGAGCGCAGCTGCTGCGCTAGGGTCCGGCCATGCTGGCGGTGCGAGCTCTAGAAAAACGCTACGGAAAGCGGGTCGTGGTGCGGTCCGTGGACTTCGACGTCCACCCCGGCGAAATCGTCGGACTCCTGGGACCGAACGGCGCCGGCAAGAGCACCACCTTCCAAATGCTAGTCGGCCTAGTGCGCCCCAACGGGGGCAGCATCCGACTGGGCGGCAAAGAGATTTCCCGGCTCCCCATCTACCGGCGGGCCAGGGCGGGGCTCGGCTACCTGCCCCAGGAATCCTCCGTCTTCCGGCGCTTGACCGTCCGGCAAAACCTGTTGGCCATCGCCGAGCTGCTACCGCTGGACCGCGCCGGCCGAAATCGGCTCGTGGACGGGCTCCTGGAGGAGTTTTCAATTGGACAACTATCTAAACGACAAGCGGATAGCCTGAGTGGCGGCGAGCGGCGGCGCCTGGAGATCGCCCGGGCCCTCGTGACCGGCCCGCGGCTCCTCCTCCTGGATGAGCCCTTCAGCGGCGTCGATCCCATCAGCGTCCAGGAGGTGCAGCGGATCCTGTGCCGGCTCCGGGACCGCTCCATCGCCATGCTCATTACGGACCACAACGTTCGAGAGACCCTCGCCATCGTCGACCGGGCCAATCTCCTCTACGGCGGTTCAATTCTCGCCGCTGGAGATCGTAATTCGTTGCTTACTAACGAGCTGAGCAGAAAATTCTACCTGGGCGAAGGTTTCTAGGAATTTCCCCCCTCGGCGGGCACTTCCTTGGCATGTTTCTTGAGAACCGCATCGAGAGCCGCCTGCGTTTCCGCCGGAACGGGCCGCCCTTCCCCGTTCCCGTTCAGCTGTAACTCTAAGCCCAAAGCACTGTTAAGGGAATCGGTCCACCGGCGAAGGGTGGATCCCGTCACGGCAGTCAGCCGATCCTTGGGCAATTTGCGGATCGCCCTCATGATCTTCCAGGCGTCCCGGGATCCGCCCGTCCAGCAGTCGCAAATTTCCCGCAGCTGCGTGCGCAGGACGTACTTTTCCCGATTCCGCGGCCTGCCGTCCCGCTCGGCAATTCCCTTCACGTCCTTCACGAGCTCTTCATATTCCTCCGGCAGCTCATCTTCCCCGCCGAAGAGCCCATTGAAAAAATTCACAAGCCAACCGATCAGAACGTAGATGATCCGGCAGATGGCGATGGCCACCTTCCCGATGCCGAACTCGGAGGCGACCTCCAAAAAAAGGCCCGGCACATCTTCGATGGCCGCCCCATCCCCGTCGTCCGCAGTTTTTTCTTCCATTCGCCGCTCCAACTGGGACAGCCGGGAAACGACCCCGTAGGCGCTAATTTCGACCATGGGCGCGCCCATAGCAATCCGCGGGAAATTGGCAACTATAAAAAGGGGCGCGCCAGCAGAAGCGCGGCAACGGCAAGGGCATGGTCAATTTTTCCGGAACGGATCTGCCCGTAGACCTCATCGGGCGGAAGGAGGACGACGGAAATCTCCTCGAAGGGGTCCGGTTGCTGTTCGCCAACCATCTCACATCCCTCTGCCAGAATGATATGCAATCTATTATCCTGGATTGCCGGATTGGGTCGCAGGACGGCCAGAGGACGGAGCAGGGCGGCGGCAAATCCGGTCTCTTCCCGCAATTCCCTCCGGGCAGCGCTCTCGATCGACTCGCCCGGCTCCACGGTGCCGCCGGGAGTTTCCAGAGAAATTTGGCGGGAACCGAAGCGGAACTGGCGCACGAGGACGAGTCGACCATCGGTCATCACGGGAACTATTTGCACCCATTCCGGACAGACAATAACGTAAAAATTTCCCTCCTGCCCGCTCTCCATCTGCCGGCAGCGCTGCCGCTCAATGTGAAAAATGGGCGGCTCGACGAAAATACTCTCCCGCCGTAAAATTTCCCAGTGGGCAGGATCGGTCCCCATGGAGCGATGGAAGAACGAAAAAACCTTTCAGTCGAGATTTTTAAGAAAGCGGCAACGACCCCCGAAACGTGCGCGCGGCAGCCAGCTCCTCCGGGCCACAGTCAAGGCTGCTTTGCCATGGGACCATCGAAGAGTATAGCATCAGCATCGAACGAAGATTCTTCGTCAACGGTGCCCGAGAGGACGGGCACAATGTTATTGCCCCCGTCCTGCCACTCAATTGTGGCGTTACCGTCTTTGCAAATCTTAAATTGAAGATTATCACCGTAGTCCGTTTCATAGACCCATTCATCTTTTTCCCCATTCTTCACCAGCGGGATGCCGACCTTCCAATCCAATCCAACGCCTTTGCCGCGAATGTAGAATGACTTATTTGCTTCTGGCACACCTTTCACAACGATACGCCGCTTGGGAAATTGCTCACTCTGCCCCTTGAGCATAGGTTTAAAGACCATGGAGAAACTGAACTTCGCAGGCAATGGAGTCCCAGTAAAGTGTTCTTTCAATCTACGGCATTCGCCCTGTTCACTTTTAACAAACAGCCCTACGGAGCCATCCGCCTCTAAGCTGTCACAGAGCAGCTTGATTGTATTTGAAATTGAAGTCGCTGTAGGGTCAGGTGGATTTGTCGCATTTGCTTTTGCCAACATTCCAAACAATTTCCCGAAGACTCCAGCCAGAGCCACGGGGTAGCGCTTTTCGTAAAAATTTTCCACAACTTCTGGGTCCTTCTCGACCAACCAGGCGCCCCGCAAAACGTTTTGCAAAAAGTAAGAATTGGGAGGAGTCAAAGAAGCCAATTTCCCTTTCTCATCCAACGAAACCCAAAGAAAAAACAACGACCCAGACTGCTGGGTTGTACGAGCTTGTCCATTTTCGATGAACTTAAAGTTTTTTTCTAGATCTCCACCTGAGGCAGTGATGCCATCGACACCTTTATTAATTTCACTCACCGCATTATCAAAGAGCGCCTTCACACCAGCACTACAAGTACCATCTAATATCTGTTTACAACTATCTTTCTTAGTGGAGAAAAAGAAAGCTGCCTGGTGGCGGAGTTTCTCTTTAAAGTCAATCGAAACATCCGTAGTCCAAGCTCCATCTTGCAGCTCAACTTTCAATAGGTCTGAAAATCCGGGGTAGACGACGGACAGCGCTCGAACGAACTGAGGTCGTAGATACTGGGCGTTCGCCGCTAAGCGCTCCATTAGGCCTTGAACATTTTTCTTCTGCTTTTCTTCCGGAGAATTATTCTTAGGTGTCGAGGCCACCAATTTTTTCACATTATCTGCGACTTTCTGCAATTCTACTAGAAAGACTTCTTCCGCCTGCCTCGTGATCTCCCAGTTCACCGGCGAAAACCGCAGAGTTTGCAGTAAAAATTTATCAGCGAACAAATAGCGGCCGCCAAAAATTTTCAAAAAACGATCTACAGACGGATCGGTATCTCCTCCCTGCGCAATATCAACATACTCGCTCAGGATGGCTTTGGCGGCAAGTTTTTCTCCTTCCAGATCGGAATCAGTCTTATCCGCTGCCGGGAGGCGGAACTCTCCACTATCGATAAGTCCTTTCTTTCTAAGTTCCTTTTGGTCATCAGGTGCGATATGGAAAGATTCACTCTTCGCCGCACCGCTAAAATCAAATTCGCGGCTGGCGTTGTAGCAATCGTTACCCATTGCCCTCCTTGCGGCAAGGAAGGGATCTTCCGGCGTGCTAAAACCCTTTTTCTTCTTCTGCGAGCTTTTCCCCGACGGCGCCGTCCCCGATGGCGCAGTCCCCTGCGAGGGGCCGGGCAGCGGTCCGGCAACGAGGCCAAATTTTTCCAATTCTTTCGCTAAAAATGGCCTGGCCTTATTTTTGCCGCTCGCGTGCCAGCAAATCCAAACGACTAGCGCGAAAAGCCCTACGGTAAGGACGTAGAGCAGACCCCGCAAAAATTTAACTCCCGCCGAACCGCGAATTTCACCGGCCCAAGTTTTCGCACTTTCCAGGACTGCCACGTCGGAAACGAGAATGCCTACGACCCCTGTCACCTCTCTGGCAAGGAAATTGCCGAAGAAAAAAACAGCCGTTCCTCCCAATTTTGTGCCATCACTCGCCATCAGCTACGTAGTCTGCAGAACCTCACTGTGCCGTCAATAGCGAAATGCTCCGCAGGAAAATTGCGCCAGCTAACTCTATCTATGTTCAAGCAATTTTTCTGCGAACGCAAAATTTCTCCGCTTGATGGCAGGGGAAGAAAAAGCTAGGAAAACCCATGCGCATTGGCGGACACTGGATTCACGACATCGATCCCATCCTGTTGCACTTCCCCTCATTCTGGCCAATCCCGGGCATCTACTGGTACGGATTCGCCTACCTGTTGACATTTTTAATAATTGCCTTCGCGCTGAGGATTTATGCCCGGCTAGGCCGCCTACCCTTTCCCCGGGAACAGATCGGCCCATTCCTCGGCTACCTAATCCTGGGCGCCATGGCCGGCGGACGGATCGGCTACGCCCTGCTCTATGGCATTCCCGGCCTCCGGGAGGATCCGCTGGAACTGCTGCGGGTTTGGCACGGCGGCATGGCGAGCCACGGCGGATTTTTCGGCGTACTGCTGGCGCTGCTCCTCTTTTCGCGAAAATGCTCCATTCCACTGGGCGCCACCGCCGACCTCGTCTCTTCGCTGGCACCCATCGGCTTTTTCCTGGGGCGGATCGCCAACTTCATCAACGGTGAGGTCTACGGCCGCGTCTCCTCCCTTCCCTGGGCCGTCATTTTTCCCGGAGCGGAGCCGACCCTGCCGCTCGAACGGATCTTGCCCCGCCATCCCTCCCAGCTCTATGAGGCACTGCTGGAAGGACTATTGCTATTCCTCTTCTGCCAACTGCGCTTCTGGCGACGGCCGCCGCTCCGCCCGGGAAGGCTCTGCGGAGAGTTCCTAGTGACCTACGCCCTCCTGCGCTTTGCCGTGGAATTTTTCCGGGAGCCGGACGCGCCCACCATTCTGGGCCTGTCCCGGGGGCAGTTCTACTCCATTGCCCTACTAATCGCCGCGCTGCCGTTCCTGTTGCCCCGCCGCCGATCTCTGCGCTAGCCGGACCTCCGTCCCCGCGCCGCGCGAGCGCGGCGCGGGGAGCAAAACAACTTGCGAAGCCACTATGGCCGGCTAGACCCGCCGGCGATGGACGCTATTCTCTCTCTCTGCAAGCGGCGCGGCTTCGTTTTCCCCTCTTCCGAAATCTACGGCGGAATCGGCGGATTTTTCGACTACGGCCCCCTCGGCTGCGAGATGAAGCGTAATATTAAAGATCTCTGGTGGAAAGAAATGGTCCAGTTACGGGAGGACATCGTGGGCCTCGATTGCAGCACGATCATGCACCCCAAGGTGTGGGAGGCGTCGGGCCACGTGGCGGGGTTTTCGGATCCGATGGTGGACTGCCGCGAGTCCGGCATGCGCTATCGGGCGGACCAGCTCTTCTTCGCGCCCGTGCGACTGGAAGGCAAATTGCTCGGCTACGTGGCCCTGCTGGAGGGGCCCGACGGGGAGGAGGAAGCGATCAAAAGTGCAAAAAAGCGCTGGGCCAAGGAACTTTCCAATAAAAATCCGGACCCGATTCTCCTGCGGCCGGTCTCCGAGGCGACGGAGGAGGAGCTGGCCCTGATCCCTTCGCCGGCCACCGGCACCGTCGGCACGCTCACCCCTCCGCGGGCCTTCAATCTCATGTTCCGCACGCAGGTGGGCGCCCTCAGCGACGGCGCCGCCACCGCCTATCTGCGGCCGGAGACGGCCCAGGGCATCTTTGTGAATTTTCAAAATGTGCTGAATTCCAGCCGCCTAAAGGTGCCATTCGGCATCGCCCAGATCGGCCGCGCGTTTCGCAACGAGATCACGCCCAGGAATTTCCTCTTCCGCTCCCGGGAATTCGAGCAGATGGAGCTGGAGTACTTCATCGAGCCGGACGCGGACTGGCAAACGATCCACGGCCAGTGGGTGAGGGAGCGGCTCCGCTGGTACCGATCCCTAGGCATGCGGGAGGAGCTGCTGGGAATGGACGTGCACCCGAAGGAGAAACTTGCCCACTACTCCCGCGCCTGCACGGACATCACATTTCGCTACCCGTTCGGCACACAGGAGTTAGAAGGCATCGCCGCCCGGGGGAACTACGACCTTACCTGCCACCAGAACTGCAGCGGAAAACCCTTGGACTACTTCGACGAGGACAGCCGGCAGCGCTATTTGCCCCACGTCATCGAGCCCTCCGTCGGCGTGGATCGGGCCTTCCTGGCCTTTCTCTGCTCCGCCTATGCCGAGGACGAGATGGACGGAGAAAAGCGCACTGTCCTGCGGCTACATCCGCTACTGGCGCCCGTCAAAGTGGCCGTGTTCCCGCTCCTTAAAAATCGGCCGGAGATGGTTGCACTTTCCCGTAAAATTTTTCAGAATCTTCAGCGCCGCTGGAATGTGTCCTGGGACGCCTCCGGAGCCATCGGCCGCCGCTACCGCCGCGTGGACGAAATCGGCACGCCCTTCGCTGTGACGGTCGACTTTGAATCGCTGGAAAATGGCACCGTAACTCTCCGCTTTCGGGACAGCGGCGAACAGGAACGACTACCGGCGGAAGAGCTTGTGAATGCGCTACAGCGGAAAATGGATTTGGCCTAGGAGAAGTTGAATTTTTCTAAAAAAATTATTTTTTATAAAAGTTTCATAGGCAATCACTAGTCCCCACGGCGCCTTCGCCAAAGTTCGTTAGGCGCTGATTTTACTTGCAAGCGTCTGCGCCACGCGCAGCCTTCTGATACTCTTTTATGGATTGTCAGCACGCCAATTTGACCATTTCCATTTCTTCTTCGGACGGAGAACAGCTCGAAGCCGCAAAGGTCCTAGATAGGGCCCTAAGTGCGCTGGGCGAAGGGCGGGCAGACGAGGCCGCAAAACTTGTGTACAGGCGGAACGACATCTTAGAGTTGATTAGAAAGAAGGGGAAGAGCGGCAGCAAAAATGAGCGGTTGCTCGCATTCTTTGCGGAAAAACCCTCCTTCGCCACGCCGAAAGGCTGGGAGGACATCCATCGGAAACTCAAATCCATCGAGGGGCATCGCAATGGCGCGGATATGTCGGTCGACGATCGCCTAACTATGCTAGAAGTGCGTACGGTCGAAGGCGTTTACCATAACCTCGTACTCCGAAAGTTTGGAGAGGATGGCAGGGCTCGCCTCGAAGATAACCGCGAGCTGCAAGCTTTTTGCAAAAAGGTAGCCGATGCCAGTAGCGGCGAAGTCGGCACATTTGCCACGTGCGCACTACTGACTATTCCGGTAATTCCTTTCCTGGCGGGTCAATTTGAAAGGGATCTCGACGAGAAAAGACTGTACCTGTCTGTCACCAGTAACGATTTTCTAAGTAAAATGAAGATCGAGCCATGGTCCCGCATCTCCTTCGGAGGAGTTGGCCATGTCGGCTTCCTCAATGGCAAAACAAAGGAACAATGGGATATCTACTTTGATAAAGTTGAGAAGTGGAAACTCGACCCCAAAACGCTATGCCAGATAGAAATTCCACGGCTTAATCTATCCGCACTCTTTCCGGACAAAGGGCCTGCTGCGGATCTACTGGAAAAGGCATTTGGGAAGGAGCCTGACCTGCGCCGACTCGTCGCTGAAAAGATGGAAAGTGTGCTGTGGATGGTTTCGACTCAGACGCACGGCTATAGAGTTAGCGTATTCGCCGTAGTTGTTCTGTTTTTCATATATCTTTTTAATGCGCTTCTTTCATTTTTCGGAAAGCCAATATTCCACACCAGCCATATTGGAGAGCTCTACGGGGTAGACGAACGGACAGGAGAAGTTACCTATCTAGGGCCTCAAGAAGAGGAGATGCCAACCCGCCTCTGCTACTGCTCCGGCTTTCTTTTAGATTGTCTGCTAGGCACTATGCAAATTATGAATAGTTGGATTAAATGGCACATTATAAATAGCAGGATAGAGCTATCGGAAAGTGAGCGGCAAATGGTCACAGACCCAAAATCCACATTTTTTAAGAGCCTTGTCCCGGGAGGAGTCTACGTTGCAGCCGTACCGCCCGTGCAGATGATTGAGTACTTTGAGCAGGCGAGGGTGCTCGAGCACACGCCGAGACCGAATTTGCAGCGATTCGTCGCTGACTACCCCGACTGCGAGAAAAAAACGCCGCTGCCGGAACGATAGGGTCCGTTCGCTTCCGCAAACAATCGTTCCATGCGCTCCCGCAGAGCAGCCCGCCCGAGGGCGTCCAGTACCTCCTGCAGCTGCCCCTCCATAATCTGAGGCAAATTGTAGAGCGTGAGGCCAATTCGATGGTCTGTGAGCCGGCTCTGGGGAAAGTTGTAGGTGCGAATGCGCTCCGAACGGTCGCCGCTGCCCACCTGACTGCGCCGGTCGCTGTCGTACTTCTCCCGCTCCTCCCGCTGGCGCTTTTCTAACAGCCTAGAGCGCAGCACCTTCATGGCCCGGACCCGATTTTTCTGCTGGGACCGCTCGTCGGCGCAAATTACGATCATGCCCGTCGGCCGGTGGAGGATCTGCACGGCGGAGTCGGTAGTATTTACGCCCTGTCCGCCCGGTCCGCTGGCCCGGCAGACGGTGATTTCCAACTCTTCCGGCGCAATCTGCACGTCCACCTCCTCCGCCTCCGGCAGGACGGCCACCGTAGCAGCGGAAGTGTGGATGCGGCCATTTGCTTCCGTAACTGGAACCCGCTGAACCCGATGAACACCGCTCTCGTACTTGAGCAGCCGGTAGACGTTCTCCCCGGCGACGGAGAAAATAACCTCCTTGAAGCCACCGCATTCGGCCCCGTGGGCGCTCAATATTTCCGTACTAAATCCGGCTAACTCAGCATAGCGCACATACATACGATATAGCTCGCCGGCAAAGAGGGCCGCCTCGTCCCCGCCGGTCCCGGCCCGAATTTCCATGATCGTGTTGCGGGAATCGTCCGGATCTTCCGGCACCATCAGCTCCAGCAGTCGGCTGCGGGCCGGCCCCATCTCTTCGCCGATTCGGGCCAGTTCGTCGCGGGCAAGACTTTTAAATTCCTCATCTCCAGCCGAATCAGATAAAATAGCCTCCGCCTCCGCCGCAGATTTTTTGAGCAACTCGCAGCGGCGGTACGCTTCCAGCAGCTCCCCCAGCCGGCTGTGCTCCCGAGCGACGGCCGCCGCCCGCCGCCCGTCACCGTAAAAATTCGGCTCCGCCATCTCTCTTGCCAATGCGCCGTGGCGGGCTAAAAATCGATCGACGGACGGCATGTCATCCATGGCGAAAAGGGAAAATGGTGCGGCCGGAGGGAATCGAACCCTCCGCTCAAGCTTGGGAAGCTCGCGTATTACCACTATACTACGGCCGCAGCGGAAACCGGTCTGGCCCTGCCCGCGGCGGCGGCAAGAAAATTTCTTGCGCCGGTCAAAAAAGCGTCGACAAAACGCAAAAAAACGCTTGAATCGCACGGTTGGCGGCGTCTAACTGAGTCTGTGGAAGGTGGAGATGGATCTCAAAGCAGAAGTTAATCAAATTTTACGCAATCTAGCCAAGTCCTTGCACTTGGAGGAATTATCCCTCGACAACAATCGGCGCTGCATGCTGATGTTCGATGATAAAATCGTTCTAAATTTGGAATTGGATGAAAAATACGCTCAAATTTTGGTCTACGCCTACCTGGGCGAAGTGCCCCTAGCGGGTCGGGAGAATATTTTTGAGAAACTCTTGGAAACCGACTTCTTCTGGAACGGAACGAACGGATTTACTATCGCCATCGACCGGCAGTCCCAAACCGTTGTGATTATGGCACGATTCCCGCTCCCATTGCCGAATCCGGGGGCATTTGAAGAGAATCTTGCGGATTTTGTTGACACGACGGAGTTCTGGATGCATAAGCTTGCAGCGATGGTCCAGGAGGCTGAAGAGATTTCTCTCGCAGACGACTGAGCCGTCGCCCAAAGAGCAACGGCCATGAGTTATATTGTACCGCCGAATGCCCCCGTTGGGGGTATCCCAAAGTCGTCTGGCACCCTACCGGGAGGTAGTCCGGCTAAGGGATCACCGCAGGCCAGCTCCAGGTTCGACGGCCGTTCCGTGGTGGACATTAGTAGGGAGCTCTCTTCGGCCCCGGGCGTTAATGTCACATCGCGTTCCGATGCAAGTTTTTATTCAACGAAATTTGGGAATGGAAAACAAATTGTGGACCGGTCCGTAACGCAATTGTCCGGGAGCGATCCCTTCGTATGCTCCCGCTCGAAATTTCTCGCCCATTGAGCTATTTTTTGAACACCTGAATGGTTAGTAACTTCGAAGCGGCGCTTATACTTAGCGGTTTATCTTCCATCGGCTTCCGCCGTTTTCAGAGCATATGGAATTCGCTCGAAGGAGATCTTCCGAAATTATTTACACTTTCCCCGTCCGAATTGACCGGCGGACTCCGCCTCCCACCGATCGCCGCCGACCGCGTTTGCAAATGGCGGGGATTTTTTGATTTGGACGGGCAACTAGCTAAATTGGAATCGTTTGGCGCTCATTTCGTCCCCTACTTCGACGACAGTTACCCAGCCCTACTGAAGGAGTTGCGCTATCCACCCATCGGCATCTATCTCGCGGGGAAGCCGCTGCCGACCGGCCGAACGATCGCCATCGTGGGTACCCGCCGCTGCAGCTTCCGGGGCGAACGCACGGCCTACGAAATTGCAAAATCTTTTGCCCAGAAGGGAATTGCATCCGTCAGCGGCCTGGCACTCGGCATTGACATGGCCGCCCACGGGGGAACGCTGGCGGCGAACGGACACACCGTCGCCGTCCTCGGCGGCGGGCTGGACATCATCTATCCACCAGGAAACGCCGGACTCTACAAGACGATCCGAAAAAACGGCACGCTGGTCAGTGAATTTTCCTTCGGCCGGCCGGCGGACCGGCACAGCTTTGCCATTCGCAACCGCATCATCACCGGCCTCGCCAACGCAGTACTGGTCGTGGAATCGCCGGCCGACGGCGGCAGCATGCTGTCCGCCCAGCGGGCCATGGAGCAGAGAAGGCCTCTCTTTGCCGTGCCGGGCAATCCGGAAGAGCCGGTCTCGGAGGGCTGCCGGCAGCTGATTCGGGACGGCGTCGCGCGGCCAATCCACTCCGCCGAAGAACTGCTGGAGGCCCTCGAAGATTCCACATTCGAGGCAAGCTCTCCCCCGGCGGCACGGGCAAAAGCGGCACGGACAAAACCTCCGCTCCCGAAAAAGGTAGCAAAGGAAAAGCCCCAACTCACGGCGGCGGAAAATACCGTATGGGACCGGCTCCTGGAGGAGGGCCCCCAAACGGCGGACGATGTGGCCATGGCTACGGGCCTGGGCGTGCTCAAATGCGCCCAGATTCTCCAGCTTTTCTGCGTCCGCGGCTGGGCCCGGCGGGAATTGAGCGGCGCTTTTTCCCTTCTCCCGAGTGTCCTTTAGCGATTTTTACCGCCAAACGCAAAAAACTCTA
>JAITDG010000024.1 GCA_031282685.1 Puniceicoccales bacterium
TGTCGATAATCCCCAGCGCTTTGCGTTCTTTTGCCGCGCGGCCGTGGACCTGGCCGACTTCCTGGACTGGACGCCGGACATTTTTCACTGCCACGACTGGATGGCCGCACTCGTGCCCGTATACCTAGAGACCGTCGCCCGCGGGGGCCGCCTCCGGCACTCTGCCTCGCTGCTCACGGTCCATAACATTGCCTATCAGGGCTATGCGGACCATTCCCTCCTCGACTGGGCCGGCCTTCCGGACTGGCTCTACCGGTCGGACAAAATGGAGGCCTGCGGTGGAGTAAACGTGCTAAAGGGCGGACTTTATTTTGCGAACAAATTGACAACGGTCAGCCCCGGTTACGCCCAAGAAATTCGCAGAGAAGAATTTGCCTGCGGCCTCCAAGACGTGACCAAATTCCGAAGCGGCGACTTGATTGGAGTGCTCAACGGCATCGATAGCAAAATTTGGGACCCGGCCACGGACCCCCACCTCGCCGCCAGCTACGATGGGGAACACTTAGCCGGTAAAAAGGTCTGCAAAAGCGATTTATGTAAACTTTACGGCCTGCGGGACCGCCCGTCTGTCCCGCTTTTCGGAGTGGTATCTCGACTGTGCCGACAAAAGGGCTTAGACGTTCTAGTGGATGCATTTCCTTGGATTCTCGACACAATGGAACTGCAGTTTGTGCTGCTCGGCGCCGGCGACTGGCAACTGGAGGAACACTTCCGCGGACTGGCCCGGACATTTTCGGACCGGGTATCCGTACACATTGGTTACGATGAAGCACTTGCGCACCGCATCGAGGCCGGCTGCGACTTTTTTCTCATGCCGAGCAGATTTGAGCCCTGCGGCCTAAATCAGCTCTACTCACTGCGCTATGGCACGTTGCCGATTGTTCGCGCCACGGGCGGCCTGCGGGACACGGTGCAAAATTACAACGAAGAAACGGGCGATGGGACCGGGTTTTTGTTTAACGACCTCACTCCGAACGCTATCCATGGAACAGTTGGCTGGGCCTGCTACGCCTACCACAATCGGCCGGACCACATCGAAACCATGATCCGTCGGGCGATGGGGATGGACTTTTCCTGGAAAATTTCCGCCCAGCGCTACCGGCACTGCTACCGCTGGGCGCTAGAGACGAAACGTTGATTTCATTATCCTCAATTGGAAAGAGATAGGAATCCTAGCCGCGAGCTCTCGACACCGACCGGAGCACGTCTTCGGCAGTCCTTGCACGGGCCTTTGGGAGATTTTTCCCCGTCAAATTCACGAGCACGTTGCCGGCGCCACACTCGATAAACTCTTCCGCGCCAAGATCCCATGCCGTTTGGAGGCAACTTTCCCACCGGACCGGCTCCTTGATCTGCCGGCACAGCAGATGGCCTATGATTTCCGGATCCTCCACGGCCTCCCCGGTCACGTTGGACAGTAGGGGAACGGTCGGCTTTCCGATGGCAATGGCCGCTAAATCTTTCGCAAGTCGCTCAGCGGCTGGGGCCATCAGAGAGCTGTGGTAGGCGCCGGCAACGGCGAGGGGAACGGATTTCCGTACGCCGAATGTCGCCGCGCGGGACAGAGCGTCCGCCACACGGTCCCGTTCGCCGGAAATGACGATCTGCCCCGGCGCGTTGTAGTTAGCAGCCGTGACCCCGCAGAGCCTGCAGAGCTCCTCCAGGGCCCCCCGCTCGCCCCCCAGCAGGGCTGCCATTGTGCCGTCCGCCGCCTCTCCAGCCTCTCGCATATACTTCGCCCGCAAGGATACCATCCGAAGTCCCTCCTCGAAGTTCACGGCCCCGGCGGCCGCAAGGGCGGTCCATTCGCCTAGACTAAAGCCGCCGCAGACGCGCAAATTCTCGAGCAGACCTGCGGAGCGGAGTGCGCAAAAAGCCCCATAGCCAACCACATAGAGGGCCGGCTGGCAGACTTCCGGGGCGGTCAATTTTTCCAGCGGACCATTCCAGCAAAGTTCCTGCAAGTCAAAGCCCAGCAGGGACCGAGCCCGAACGAAGCAGTCCTCCAGCTCGGAGGAAAATTCGCAAAGCGCGCGGCCCATGCCGACGAATTGCGAACCCTGGCCGCTGAAGAGCGCTGCCTGCCCAAACTTGTCCACCGGAATTACCTAATCGTAGTCCCCATCGGAGCCGTCCTCCCTGCTGCGCCGACCTCCGCTCCGACTTCGGCCCGGCGGTCGTCCTCCCCCATCATTCCGGAAGCGGCGCTCGTGGCCACCACTCCATTCCCGCTGCTGCTGCGGCTCCCAAGGCCGGGAATCCCTCGAGTACGGGGCACTGCGCCGCTGCTCCGGCGGCCGGCTGCTCTGGCGAGATTCGTAGGGCACACCGCGGGCGGCGCAGAGTACAGCTCGGCGGCTCAGTCGCACGCGGCCCTTGTCGTCCACTCCTACGCAGCACACTACCATTTCTTCGCCAACTTTACAGATGTCTTCCACGTTCTCCACTCGCCCATCCGCCAGCTCGGAAACGTGCACGAGGCCCTCCTTCCCGGGCAAACACTCTACGAAAGCGCCGAACTCCTTTATGCCGCGCACGATACCGCGATAGGTCTTGCCCACCTCGATCGCACTGTTTATCAGCTCAATTTCTCGAACTGCCGCATCCATGGCCTCCTGGGTCGCGGCAAAGACGGACACGCGGCCGCTGTTGTCCTGATCCACATCGATCTGCGCACCAGTCTCTTCGGCAATGCGCTTGATGTTTTTGCCGCCGGGGCCGATGAGCAGGCCGATTTTATCCGGCGGAATTTGCAGCTGCCGCATGCGGGGCGACCAGGGCCGCAGCTCCGGCCGGGGCTCACCGAGAGTACTTTTCATCTTCTCCAAAATTTTCGCCCGCGCCTGGCTGTTGCGTTCAATGGCTTCCTGTGCAATCGCCAGGGGAAGGCCGGGGATTTTCAAGTCCAGCTGAAAGCCGGTAATTCCATCCGCCGTTCCCGCGATTTTGAAGTCCATGTCTCCGTAGTGGTCCTCGGAGCCAAGTATGTCGGTTAAAAGGACATGGCGGACAATTTTACCCGTTCCGTCCCGCTCGGTAACCAGACCGATGGAGACGCCGGAAACCGGATTCAGGATGGGCACGCCGGCGTCCATGAGTGCCAGCGTTCCGCCGCAAACTGTTGCCATGGAAGATGATCCGTTCGACTCCAAAATTTCGGAGACTAGCCGTATGGAGTAGGGGAAAGTTTCCGCGTCCGGAATGATCGGGAGAAGAGAGCGTTCGGCGAGAGCACCATGGCCCACTTCCCGCCGGCCCGGCGTGCCAAAGTGACCCGTCTCTCCGACGGAAAAGGGCGGGAAGTTGTAGTGCAAAATGAAGGATTTTTCGTTAGTTCCTCCCGTGATGCCGTCCAGCGACTGGGCATCCCGGCTCGTGCCGAGGGTCAATGAGACGACGGCCTGTGTTTCCCCCCTCTGAAACAGGGAGATGCCGTGGGTCCGCGGAAGAAATCCAACCTCGCAGCGTACGGGGCGCAGTTCGTCGACGGATCGGCCATCCACCCGCCGCCCCTCCTCCAAAATTGCCCGCCGGTAGAGCTCCTCCTGCACCTCCTCGAAGGCCAGAACAATCGATTGGGTCGCAATATCTTCCCCAAAAACTTCCCGCGCCGACAGGGCAGCCCGCTCCTGAACCTGGGCCACGGCCACCGCTCGCTCCGATTTGACTGGAACTTGCACGGCCACAGAGAGTTCTCGACCGAACCGCTCCCGAAAGTGCCCCACCAACTCCCGGGGTGCGGAGAAGAGAGTGAACTCCCTCTTTGCCCGGGCCACCTTTTCCGCCAGCCGCAGCTGGGCCGCCAAAATGGGCTGAATCTGTTCCTGGGCAAACTCTAGGGCCTCCAAAAAGCGCCGCTCCGAAATCTGGTCGGCGCTGCCCTCGATCATAAGCATGTCCTGGCCGTTTCCCACGTATACCAGGTCAAGGCAAGAGACGTATAACTCTTTGTTTGTCGGGTTTACGATGAATTTTCCATCCACTTCGCCGATGCGGACGCAGCCCACGGGACCGGCCCAGGGAATGTTCGAGCAGAGCAGGGCCGCCGAAGCGCCATTCACCATCAGCACATCCGGCTCATTGGCCAGGTCGGCCGCCATCAGGAGTCCCACGACCTGCACATCGTTGCGAAATCCTTTGGGAAAAAGGGGCCGCAGCGGGCGGTCGCAGAGGCGGGCGGTCAAAATTTCCTTTTCCGACGGCCGACCCTCGCGCCGGACATAGCCGCCGGGGAAGCGGCCGGCGGCGCAGAACTTCTCCCGATACTCCACTGCGAGCGGGAAATAATCCTGCTCCGGCGACACCTTTGAGGCCGCCGTTGCCGTCGCCAGTACCACCGTTTCTCCCAGCTGAACGGTAACGGCACCGCCCGCCTGTTTGGCCAAATTCCCCGTTGAAAAACGGATGCCAAGTCCCTCCACAACCTCCTCATGCGCCTGAATAGACGCAACCCATCGATTTTCTTCCATCTGCTTTCCTTCCTTCGGCACGGAATCGCCCGGTTATGGCGAAAGCGAACACGCTCCTACCCCGCACCTTAAAAATCATCCGCGAGACTCGCTATTTGCGCAATCCTAAAGCACGTATCAGACTGGCGTACTTCCCCTCGTCCTTCCGCCGCACGTATGCGAGCAGACGCCGGCGCCGGTTCGCCATTGCGACGAGACCGCGACGGGAGTGGAAGTCCTTCCGGTGCTCCTTGAGGTGTCCGGTTAGCAGGGAAATGCGGGCGGACAGGAGGGCAATTTGCACCTCGCAGGACCCGGTATCCTTCTCGCTGAGACGGAACTTCGTAATAACTTCACCCTTATCGATCTGAACCATAGCTTTCATTCTCGCTCACGGCTTTTGGACCTACCGATCCGCGCCCCAGCCACCGCCAAAGCGCCGCTCAACTCCACTGGAGTGCCATGGGGCCAGAAGCCCTCGCGCAACTCCTACCCAGAGGATTTTCACCCCGATGCAATCTTTTTTCTCGGCTCCTCAAAAAATCATCGCACGAAACGAATAAAAAATCTCTGCGGCGGACGCTCTAATAAAAAATCGCCGCCGGATTGCCGGAGGGAATTTTCCCTGGACTGGCCCCGAAAAACTCCCCTAGCTGCGCCCGTGCACCTGCCCATCCCCAACTTGCGGGCCATCGTGGCCATGGACCCGGACGGCACGGTCGGCTCAGGCGGTCGGCTCCCCTGGCACCTGCCGGAAGACCTGCGCCTGTTCCGTTCGCTGACCGTCGGCCACACCGTAATCGTCGGCCGCAGGACCTTCGACTCCCTGGGCGGGCCGCTCCCCGGCCGCAGCTGTTGGCTCCTGAGTCGGAAAGAATTACCCTCGCCATTCCAAAATTCCGTTCGTCCTTTTGCAAATTTGGACGACCTCTTGGCGGCGATTGGAGAGGCCCCGACGGACCGGCAATTTTGGGTGATAGGTGGGGCGGAAATCTATCGGCAGCTGGCTCCCCACTGTACGGAAATTATCCAAACGGCCCTGCGAAGGAGGTACCCCGGCGACGTGCGCTGGCAGATCCCTAAAAACTTTGTCCGCTGCGAAATTCTCCTCGAGGCGGAGGAATTTGTCACCTACCGCTGGCGGCGGAATGGAATTGCTGAAGTGGCCGCAAATCAGCTCTAATTCTTCTCCATGGCCTACCTGGCCCTTTCTCTCCTCGGATTTTTGCTGGCCCGGCTGCCCGGTTGGGCCGTCGGCACCCTGAGCCATGCCATCGGCGCGCTCTTCTACGCCCTTTCTCCCTTCCGCCGTCGGGTGATGGCCGCAAATCTGCGCTGTGCCTACCCGGACCTGGATGCCCGCCGGCGCCGTTCCATCGCCCGCCGCAGTTCCGCCCGACTCATCGAGTTGGGAATGTTTTCCCTGGCGCTGCCCTTCCTGTCTAAGCGGCGCATTCGCAAAAACTTCTCGCTTAAGAACGATTGGAAGGATTTTGCCAATCGGGCCGGAGGCCGACTGCTCCTCATTCCCCACCAGACCCTCTCCGAAGCGCTGGTCCTCGCCCCATTTCTCGATCGAACCGTTTTGGAGAAAGAAGTTGCCGTACTTTACCGCCCCTTTCGAAATCGGTCCATCGACCGGCTCGTGTTCCGTGGCCGCAGCCGCTTCGGCATTAAACCGCTCTCCCGCCGGTCCGAACTGCTAGGGGCGGGCCACCTGCTGGGGCGGGGCGGCTGCGTAGCCCTACTATTTGATCAGTACGCGGGACTGTCGGGGACCCAGAGCCTCTTTTTCGGCCGAACTGCCATCGGCAGCGGCCTCGCCGAAACGTTCGCAAAACGTAGCGGTGCAGCGGTCTTCGTAGCCCACGTGGAGCGGACGGGGCCCTGGCGAGGAAAAATCATTTTGGAGCCACTCTCCGCCGACGAGCCAATCACATTCGCCGCGGACCGCTGGCTGGAGGAAAAGCTACGGCAGGGGGAGGACGACTGGCTCTGGGCCCACAACCGCTGGAAACGGCCGAAGGAGCGACTTCTGAGCCTGGAGTGGCGGAAGGATCGAATTCCGGAACTGTGCCGACTGCGGGCCATGGAGGAGCTGCCTAAAAAAACGAAAATTCTCGTACGAATGCCTAACTGGCTCGGAGACAACGTAATGGCAATTCCCACGCTCCGCTCCCTGCGGAAAGGCCGGCCCGACGCCCACATCACGGTCCTCTGCCCACGTCCCTACAGCGACTGGCTCGCCCAACTCTCCTTCGTTGATAGCGTCACCTCATTGCCGGATAAAAATATAGACTATTTTCGCATGGGAAAGAAATTCCCGGACCTGCGGCCGGATATCCACATACTTTTCACCAACTCCCTCCGCGGCGACTGGGAGGCCCTCCAGCTCCAATCCCCGATCCGCGTTGGATTTCGCGTGGGTCACAACCGCTGGCGCCCCTTTCTCACCCACCTCCTTCCGGTCTCCGGCGGGCCCGGCCGACATCGGGCCGCCATCTGGCACAACTCCCTGGAACAGATCGGACTGCCCCCCACGCTTTCCCGGGAACCGATCCGTCGGGCGGAGGTTCCCGGCCACTCCATCGCCATTTTCCCGGGAGCTAGTAACTGCCAAAGTGCAAAGTGTTGGCCGCCGGAACGCTGGCGGGCGCTGGTGAAAATGTTCCTAGAAGAATTTCCGGAGAGAACCGTCTATCTGCTCGGATCCGCCGGAGATCGGCCACTGGCGAAAAAAGTTGGCGGCGGGCTGCCGGAGGGCCGGCTCCGGAATTTTACCGGCCGCACGACGATCCTGGAGCTTCTAGCGTTGCTCGATGGCTGCGCTCTAGCGCTGGCCGTCGATACGGGCGCCATGCACCTGGCCAACTGCTACGGCATTCCTACGGTAGCCCTCTTCGGCCCCACGGACCCCAGCGAAACGGGACCATTTTTCGACGGCCCCAAGGCCATCCTCCGACCCGGCGGCGGTCCGGGGTTTCCCATGGAGAAACTATCCGTCGGCGAGGTTTTTAGCGGAGCCGCGGAACTTCTAAATTTATCGCCAAAGTGCTAGGGCTGGTGGGCGGCACAGGACTCGAACCTGCGACCTACCGGATGTAAACCGGTTGCTCTAACCGACTGAGCTAGCCGCCCCGGACCAGAGCTGGGGCAAATCGGTCCGCTGTCAAATAGATGTGGCGGACCCCTAGCACGCAACCGCGGACCGGAGGCCAGCCGCCGGAAGAACACGATTAAATTGTGTTGAGCCACAATACTTTGTTCAAAAACAATTACGGCGAACTTGCGCTAACTGTTCTTTTTTTGTAAACTGCCCTCGAGGTAAGGATATGGACCCTGGAGCAGTTACCGTAAAAAATGCTAATGCCCATCCGTTTAGCCCGATCGAGGGCGCAAAAGGAAGCAAAATCGACTGTACCCCCGCCAGTATCTCGGACATTATTGTAACCAAAAATACCGCGGACACTATCAGTAAGGCCCTTACCGCTCTCAGCTTCATAATTTTGGTTGCCGCCCTGGCCATACCCGGCTTCCAGGCGATAGGACTTATTCTCGCCTGCTATTTCCTCGCCTGGGCAGTGGTTGGCGCTGCCGTCCAGCTCGCGCTCGCTCTGTACAATGCCCCATTTCTGTTCGAATGGAAGGCCCAAGATAGACTAGTTGCAACACTTGAAACGGAGTTGAAGGAACTTCGGACCTCCAGGAGCAATACGGTCAGCAATGGACGGCGCGCCCAGAGTATCGCAAAGCTCCTGCTCCTTTTGAATGACCGGTTCCTACAGGCCAATAAGCTTTTTGATCCCCAAAATCGCGACGCAGTGGTTTTGCTCTATAAATTGGCCAAAGAAAAGCGCGATCCAAACGCGGTTGAACTGCTCAATCACGTGGATGAGGACGTGGAAAAAGCGATTGCGGAAATGGCCAAATAGCAGGCGTCGGACAATGGCGCCACGGCGGATGCCACGCCATCGGAAATTTCTTGAACCGAAGAAGGCACGATAGCTTCCGGTGAGCCGCCCTACCAGCTGTTGTGCAAGTAATTTTGCGGCGAAAAAAGATCATTCACTGCCCCGGCCTCCTTCCGATGGCAGCGAAAGTAGCTGGTCCGATCCGTGGTTCCGGCCGCACGAAGCTTGCCGTCGTCTCCCCAATCTTCCTCTCCAATCATGGCATAGTTGTATTTTTTTAGCACTTCCAGCCGTGCGCAGGCGCTATCGACTTGCCCCGGGAAGAGGCCGACCTCCTCCAATGCCTTCCGCAGCTCGCCTCCGTTAATGGCCATGATCGCGGCCAACATCTTCCGGTCGATAACTTTTGGAATGCAGAAGTGAATGGGTATGGGCGAAAAAGTTTTTCCGTCCCATAGGGTCGCGGGGCAGCCGTCGGCTCCATCTTCCGGGCGAAACTGGAAGCCCAAATCGGAGTCGATGGCTGAGATTTTCTGATCTACCGGATCCCAGAAAATGTTTTTGACGTGGCGGTCGATTAGGCCGGCGACGCAGTCCATGAGCTGAAGCCAAGTTTCCTGGCAACGGAACCGGCCGTTGGACCAGATTTCGTCGGTTTGGGCGTGGGTGTCCAGCGTTCTTCCTTTTGCGATGGCCATGGAGATCCCCGCTCGGCCGGATTCCTTCTCCGCAGCCGGACTGACCCGCAAAATCAGACTTGGGCCGCCGTGCCGGGAAAACAGCTCGTTCACGGACCACATTGCAAAATTGGCGGACGCCTCCATGCCCGGGACACTGTGATTGGAAGAATGCGGACCGGCCATCGGCTTGAAGGCCATGGAAATGCCCCCTTTCCCCGAAAATGAGTGGACGGAATTGTGCGCACCTTCCCCCAGCGGTTTAAGGTCGGTGGCCCGCACAAAATTTCCCGCACAGTAGGCGTCCGCGAATAGGGAAATGATCTGCAGCTGGCGAAGGAAATTCCAGCTCGCCGGGCGGCCGTCCGCCTCGCGGGGGAGGGAAAGTCGACCGCTCACTTCCGCCAACAGCCGCCGCAGACCGGCCGCCGCCCGACTCCGATCCGCCGGTCCACTGGAAACAGCCATCAGAAGCCCGACGTCCGTCGTCAGACTCTTCCGCTCCCCCCAGCTCAGTCGTCCGTCGGCCAGGGCGGCCCGAAGGGCGTCACTCGGCTCGGACGGTAGGACGTTCACCTTCTCCGGCAGTACGATGGCAGCGTGGGGACCCGCCTGCGAACTCGACGGAGGCGCAGGAAAAGCGGAAATCGACGGCGGAAGGATTGCGCCCGCGGCAGCGAAACCCTCTCCGCTCTCCGCCGATCCGTCCGGCGGCGAGCCCAGAACTAACTGCACAAACGCTGCAATTCGCACGTCGTAGCCATCTTTCGCCCTAGACCAATGGAGTGCCACCCCAAAGAGAATGAAAAGCGTTGCGGCATAAAGAAAAACGCGCAAAACTTTACCCAGAGCACTGTTCGCGAAAGCCAGCGTAGTGCACTCTCGGAGAAGAACTTCTTCCGTGCCAGCCGGGCAATGGACTCTAACGGCCCGCAGCACACTCTCGCCGGTAAAGAATAATTCCAAAGGACCTATTTGGGCCGGAGCCGCGCTCACCGGAATTGCGATAGGAATAAGTGAAGGAAAGACAAGAATAATAGCGGATGAATTTTTCAGGCCACCGCCTTCGCTACTCAAATTTATTTCTTTGACTCCCTGGCACCGTAACTACAGACTGGTCCGATGCTTTCTCGAACGTACACCCTGCTGCTCTGGCTTTTCTGCTTTGCGCTCTGCTCCGCCGCTCCGAAGGTCTCCATCTGCGTTCCCGTCTACAATGTGGAGCCCTGGCTGCCGGCGGCCCTGGACAGCGCCTGCAATCAAACTTTACAGGACATCGAAATCGTCTGCGTGGACGACGGCTCCACGGACGGCTCCCTCGCAATTTTGAAGTCCTACGCCGGGAAGGACCCGCGCATTATGGTTCTGGAAAACGGGCAAAATCGGGGAACTCTCTACTCTCGCGTGCGGGCTGCACTCGCAAGTACGGGAAACTACGTCCTTTGGCTCGATCCCGACGACGAACTTTTCCCGGAAATCGCCGAAAAAACCCTCGCCGCAGCGCAGGAAAGTGGCGCGGACATCGTCTTTTTTAATGCGGAAGAGGTACTGGCCGAAGATAAATGGCGCCTGTCCCTCTACACGGCAAAAATGCCAACGACCGCCGTTCCTCGGGATGCGGCGGAAATTTTCACTTTTGTTAAAAATAAAAAATTACTATGGTTCCTCTGGGGACGGATCTGGCGCGGTGATCTGACGCGAAACGTTGCGCTCGGGCAGTTGAATTTAGCCGCCAACAGCCACGTCACATTCAGAGAAGACAGATTACTTTTCTACTTCACCGCGGTGGAGGCGAAGTCCTACGTGGCGCTGCCGGACGTTGGCTACCGCTACTACCGGACCCACGGCGGGATCACCACTCGAAAAAATGAAGCGACACAGAAAAAGAAGCGCGCCGACGCCGACGCCGTCCGGAAAGCCATAGACAAAAGCGACAACCCCGGGAAAAAGTGGTTCCTACGGGATTTGCACTAGAAGGCGCGCCCTCGCCCATGTTTTTTGCGAAGCCAACTTGACAACGGGAAGGCGGTTGAGAGAATTCTCCCATGGCTGAACGACATAACCGATGGCCCGACAACGCGAAGGGGGCCTTCTACGTGGATGATAACTGCATCGACTGCAATCTTTGCCGCGACATTGAGCCGGAAATTTTCAAGCGGCAAGAGGAGGGTGGATTCTCCTATGTGTTTCGCCAGCCGGAAAATGACGGAGAGAAAGCCCGCTGCCGGGAGGCGCTGGAATCCTGCCCCGTCAGCGCCATCGGCGACGACGGCGAGTAGGCGCCGCCCTAGCAGTCCAAACCCGACGGCCAGCGCCGAGTGATTTTTGACTCCAGCAGGAAGTTTTCGTCGTGGGAAACGGCCAGCAGTGCCGCCGGGAAGTCCCTGAGAACTGCCACCATGTGGCGGCGTGTCTCCCGGTCGACGTTGTTGGCGGCCTCGTCCAAGATTAGCAGTTTCGGCGTTCGCGCGGCCACTAGGGCCAGGGCTAGCCGGACCAGCTCGCCGCCCGAAAGCTGACTCGCCGGCAGGGATATTTCTCCATCTTTTTGAAATAGAAAACTTTGCAGATGCTTGCGCAGGTCCCGGACGGACCAGTGGGGGACTAGCGCCCGCAGATTTTCCAGCGGCGATTTGCTCCGGTCCACGGTCCCATAGTCCTGGTCCAGTAGGCCGATGTCCTCCCGCGCCGGCCCATCCCAGCAGCCCCAGCGGCGTAGGGCCGGATCTCCCCCAATGGCCCGCAGTAGAGTGGATTTGCCACTGCCGTTTCTTCCCGCGATGGCCAGGCGCTCTCCAGAGAAAAGTGTTAAATTAATGCCCTCCAGCACCTTTCTTTCGCCATAGGCGACGGAGCCGTCCCGAATGGAGAGAACAATTTTGCTCCCACCCGCCCGGCCGGACAGGTGAAAGGTAGGCACGATGGCCGGTGGAAGTCGAATGTCGGACAGTCTTTCCGCCAATTTTCGCCGTTCTTCGTCCAGCCTTCGAAGATTTTTCCCGCTGGAGCGCTCCGCCCACTGACTTTTAGCAAAAGTGGTGCATTTGTCCCACTTATCCTTCTTTCCATTGGCTCGGCCCACTGCCCGACTCCGCTTTGCCCGCCGCTGCTCCGCTTGTATTTTCTCCTCCAACTCCTTCCGCTTCCCTCCGAGCCGCTCCAATTCCCGCTCCAAAGTACTGCGCCTTTCCTCCAGCGAACGCCGGTAGTCGCCGTAGGAGCCGCGAAAGACCCGGAGGGAGCCATTTTCCAGGTGCCAGAAAATTTTTCCGCAGCGCTCCAGCAGCTCGTCGTCGTGGCTAGCGAAGAGGAGAGTGCCGCTAAAATGTTCCAATAGAGAAATTAAGGAACCACGACTGCGGACGTCCAGATGGTTGGTGGGCTCGTCTAGGAGCAGCAGGTTCGGACTTTTGGCCAACGCTTCCGTGAGCGCCCGCTTAGAGCGCTCTCCCCCGCTGAGTCCGTCCCCCGCCCCGGAAATTTGCGGAACCGCGGCAAGGACAACGCCTTCGGCCACGCGCACAACTCCTCCAAAACCGGAGCCGCCGCAGATGGCCCGAAGCAGCGAAGACTTTCCACCGCCGTTGGGGCCCAGGAGGGCAATCCGATCCCCCTCCTGGACGCTCTGACTGAATTCCTCCAGGCAGGTCTTTTGCGGGAAAATGATGCTAAGTTTTTGAATGGCAACAATCTGACGTGACATTTCGAGCGGAAACGGAGACGCGGCGCCCCACGACCCCCTTGGCCGACTGGAACGCCCAAAAAACTCTCCCGCTAGCCACGCATAGCCATCCGCCGAATCCGAACGGATGGAGTTTTGATAGGGAAGATTTAGGAAACGTCCAGGGAAATTTTTTCAAAAAAGAGCGCAGAAAAAGTGGCGCCGGGGCGGGCGGTGCCTATGCTTACGCCGTGCGCACTCTGAGGGAAGCGGCGAAGGCTCGCAAATGGCGCTACGTGCTCTGCGTCCTTGCCAAGCGGCTCTTCGAGGATCCGAGCGGAGAGGAATTGGAACTTTTCCGCGAAGCCGTTCTAGCCCTTAGGCAAACCGACGGCGGGCGGCATCTGCGGCAGGCGCTGGAAATTCTAGTGCGCTACGGCCGCTGCCTGCTCCGGCGGGACCGGGCCGGCCTAGGCCGCCGTGCCATCGAGTGGCTCCGGCTCTACCCGAGATCCGCGGTCGCACTGCGCCATTTGATGCTGCTGACCCGGAAATCTCCCCACTCCCAACCCCTATTCCTCTCGGCGGCACTGCTACTGCCCATCAAAAAAATTCGAAGGGGCGAACGGACGGAGCTCTGCCGCAAATTTTTGCTGGCCGGCCGAGGAGAAGAGGCGGCGGAGATGGCCCGGCATATTTTAGAGTTGCAGCCGGACAGCGCGGAAGCCAGACACCTGCTCTGGTCTGCCCTTCTGCAAAAGACGAAAAAAGGGACGACTGCGGTCGAAAACAGAAGATTTTAACGGGAAAGTTATTCACAGACGTCTGTGAATAAAATAGCGCTAAAGGATGATTGCCATCGGAGCCGGGTCCGTAGCATTGCCGCTGACTTCGAATGGCGAGCAGTGCCATAGAGCAAAATTTTTTCTCTTAACGCTAATGTGTGAGCCAACTTACGATCGTTTCCAATGGGATTCGGCAGCCGGAGCTGCGGCCGGACCGGATCGCTATCCGAGCGCTGGAAAGCGCGCATAGGAATATTGTGAATAACTCGAATCAAAATGTGCAAAGGGAAGGTCCCCTCGCTGCCCTCTGGCGATCTCTGCAGGTGGATCTGCGGGGACTCTTTGCCGAAGATGTCTACCGCGTTTGGTTCGAAGATTTAAAGCCCGTACGAGAGAAGGAAGGAGAGCTCTCCCTCCAGGCGCCCAACGAATTTGCCGCCCTATGGATTCGGGACAACTACGGAACAATTCTGGAGAAGTACCTTACGGATGCGCTGGGCAGGACCGTGCAGGTCCTATTGGAATTTCCCCAGGAGGGAAATCTGGAGGAGGTCGTCGCGGAAAGTCCTCCATCCCAAAAAATTCCCCCAAAACGACTCAATGCCATCCGCAAATTCGATGAAACTTACCTGATCAATCCCAAAAACACCTTTGAAAATTTCGTCGTCGGCGACGGCAATCAGCTGGCCCAGGCGACCTGCCTCGCCGTAGCCAAGGACCCGGGAAGGGCCTACAATCCGCTCTTTCTCTATGGCGCCACCGGACTGGGGAAAACTCATCTACTACAGGCTGTTGCGCATGCAACGCTGGAACGGCGCCCCAAGACTAAGGTCGTCTACACCTCCACGGAAAAATTCACCAATGAATTTATTAAGGCGGTGCAGGAGAACTCTCTCGGAAAATTTCGGGACGACTACCGGAAGGTGGACATGCTCCTAATCGACGACGTGCACTTTCTGTCCGGCAAGGAGCGCATCCAGGAGGAATTTTTTTACACTTTCAACGAACTCTTTGAGAGCCAAAGGCAAATCTGTCTCTGCAGTGATCGGCCGGCAGCGGAAATTGCCCGCCTGGAGAGTCGGCTCGTCTCCCGCTTCCAGTGGGGTTTTGTGGCAGATATCCAAGCGCCGGACCTGGAAACTCGCATTGCCATCCTGCGGAAGAAGGCCACCGCGATGCGCCTCAGTCTCCACGAAGACGTGCTACAGCTGCTGGCGGAAGGGGTTTCCACCAACGTGCGCCGCCTGGAGGGAGCCCTAAATCGGGTGGCCGGCTACATTTCCCTCACGCGGCAGACAATCGGCAGCGCGGAAGCCCAACGACTTCTCCAAGACATCTTTCGGGAAGAGGCCTCCCGAGTCGTGCACATCGAACAAATTCAACGGCGGGTGGCGGAGCACTACAGAATCACTCTCGCCGACCTCCTGGGCAAAAAGCGGCCCACGGCCATCGCATTTCCCCGCCAGGTAGCCATGTACCTCTCCCGGCTGCTGACTTCCCACTCCCTCCAGCGCATCGGAAAAGAATTTGGCGGCCGCGACCGCGGCACCGTCATCCACGCCTGCAAAACCGTCGAAAGCGCCATGGAACAGGACGAGAACGTCAAAAAAACCATCGAAGTTCTCAGGCGGGCGCTCCAGTGAGACGGCAGAGAAAATTGTGGCGCCTACAAAAAAAGACTTGACTAATTCGACTGGGAGCGCTCTACGGAACAGAACTATTTGGTACATGTTGGAACTCAGCGGGTTAGGTGGATACTAAGCCGCGTTTGCAAACATAGCAACTAGTCGGAGAAAACGAGATGAATACTTTGTCAGCTACTGCTCAGGCAGCTTTTACAAGCTATTGTTTCTATGAATACTTAATAAATGAAGCTAGATTTAAAGGTGCCCGTGAAAATAGGTCAGACATGGCACTTCTCAACAGCAAGATTCAAGATCTCGCCATCGAACAAAGTAGAGCGGAAAATATTCTACTCCGAGATGGCTACACTATCAGGCAGTTTCCGAACCCAGCATATGGAAATAATACCTTTGTATTGTTTTGCGGAGGAACTGCTGTCGGCATCTATCCGACAAAAAAATAGCTAGCGCAACAAAATGAATCGGCCGGCGGCAGATATCGGGAATGCCATCCGGCAAAATGTGCAAGATGATTTTCGTGCATTTTTCTAATGACCAACCCATCGCTGTGAGATTGAAAAATGCCGCTCGCAGGACCGTTTCCTCAAAAAAAATATCGGGCCAGAAAAACTTGACATTTTCATCAAAACATGCTCTCTGAAAGAGAGTTGTATTTTACTTCCTCGAATTTCGAGGAATAGGAAAAGGTATAAATTCTTAATCATATCTCAAAGTGGAGGAAAGGAAAATGGATTGGCTAGTTTTCGACAATTTAAATGGCGAGCAAAAAACGGCACTATCCGAGTATTGGGCTGCTAAAGAAAAAATGTCGAATGTTACTGCAAATGTGCCACAGGCCCGAACTAAAAGCGTGAGAAATGAAAATGCCGCAATACAGCAAGTATTTATGAAATTAACTGACCGATCGAACAATTTGATTAATTTTTTTGATAGCCGCCAAATTTTTTTAATATTATCAGGCAGAGTTATCCGATTGCAGCAGTAAGATGTGA
>JAITDG010000047.1 GCA_031282685.1 Puniceicoccales bacterium
GGGAAAACCACTCCCCGGGAAACCTATGCGCGTTTTCTGGGCGATAGCGTAGTCCTGGACGGCGACGGAAAGAGCCCCGTTTCCAGTGGGTCCTACGAGATTTTACAAAAGCTCCACGGAGAAAAAATGGCATTCCAGAGGCGTCTGGCAGACAAGTACCGTTCGCAGCCGGTGGACGTGCCACAGGAAGACGGAACCATTCGCCAATTGCCACTTTTCACGGCCTACCTGCGCATGACGGGACCCATCGCTCCCGGCGACACGGAGGAAGCCAAAGCGCGCAAGGAGGCATACCAGAAGGCAAGGGATGCCTACGCGCCGCCGCCGGCCGACGGGCACTAGCTCTGAGATTTCCCCTCGGCGAAGATAGATCGCCGAACCCAAGTAATCAAAGCGGCGAACCGGAGCCCTATGGCGTGCGATCTATTGTTTTTAAATTGACAATTTTTTGTTCCATTTACCATGCTATCCATGTCGTTTCAGACGCATTCAGAAATTCCTATTTCGGCATCTTTCTTTGGCCTAAGCCACCTGTACAGGACTATTGGAGCAGAAGTTGCAGTAACCGAAGTAGTCGCCGCTAGAATGGTTCAGACGCTCGCAGCAAAGGCAGTCGTAGGCACGCTTTCATACCAGCTGTACATGCTCATGGAAAACCGAAGGAACTTGGCAGCCCTCTTCGTGTTCTTATGTATCATCTCCTTTGGAATTTATTGTCTATATTCGCTGGCCACCTACGCGAAGGCGATAGACCCACTAGTTCAGTACGTTGAGGGTGAAATTCGGAATCCCGACCGCGCCGAACAGCACGCGGAAATGCGAATCGACGGGGCCGCCAACGCCACCCTTCAACCCGGGGCCAGCGGCGAAAATGTCGGTAGAATGCTCCGCGAAAGGGTTGACGAACTAACTCGGACCGCGCGGCTGGATCTGTCCGGCTGCAGAATTAGCCTAAGCGACGGCGACGATCCCACCGAGTCGCTAAAAAACGCGATAGTGCTGCTAAATGAAACGCTGGGAATGGAAAAGGAAGACGGCGCGGAGGAATACCCACTCCAGCTGCGGGAGGACTTGCCACCCACCACGGAAGGAGTGACCCGATGGAACGAACTCGTCGACCTCCTGGACCGCTACGGCCAGCTGCGCCGCGCGGAAGTCGAATTGGCCGATGCGGAAGAGACTTTTAAGGCGCAGAAAATTACGGCAGAGTACCGAAAAAATCGCGGCGATGCGGTATTTAAGCAACTCCTAGCGGCAGATAAAGATTTCTACTCAAATCCCGATTCGAAGCTCGCGCAAAAGTTAATAGAAAAGTCCAGTTCGTCGAAAGTGCTAGCAAAATTCAGGACCGCAGTCGAACCATTTAAGCAGTTCGCCACTGAACATACTTCTAGTACTGGCAAAAAGTTCGGTGGGATTGAAGTGAGCATGGCTAATTTTCACATCATAGCCGCCCTAGAACAAGCCAAAGGATATAGCGAAATAATTCGCGATTCGCTGAAATATAGTGTTGAATCCATGGATTCCATTCCAAAATTTGTACACGAAGGCTATGCTTTTCCCAGAAAAAAAGCTATCGGAAGTGAACCCGGAGAATATGTAGCCTATGACACTATGGCACCATATGAATATAATGAATGCACACTTGCTCAAGCGTTAGCTGTTATTTTGTATTCCGACTTACATCATACTTATAAAGTAAAACAAAATATAACCAGCACAAAAGTAAACGCCGGCAAACTCATTAAAGGACAACTGATAGGAGTGTCAAAAGCAATATCTTCCGATCAGTGGAACAACCTAAACAGCGCGATTCTTGCGCTGAAGCAAGAAATTAGACGAATTTTCAGTGAAGAGAAAATCTATGGCGGCGAGACTGGCATTGGCATTATTTTGAGGGCACAAAAGGAATACGACGAGATCAAATTTCGGGAGATTACCGATGGAGCCCACAGAGAGCTAGAGCTCCAACGGGCATTCTGGGCGCTAAGGCCGACTGAAAAACCAGAAAATGCGGAAAAATTGCTCTCCGCCCGAGCCAATGGCCTTTTCGAAGACTTCCCAAATCCGCAAAAGCTTCCCGATGGCACGAAAACGTGGAATCCGGCGTCGTTTTTGGCGGACAGGCTGCGCCAAGTCACTAGGCTGGCGAAGAGCGGTGGGCCCATCCAAATCGACCCGAATACGAAAGATATCGCCGGAGAACTTAATAGAAAGCTGCGGCTGTCCGGAAACTCGGCGATCGTCTGCCTGCCCTATGTTTTCCAAAAACACCGGAAAGAAATTGATGACTTCATCGCGGAATTCAACCGCTATTCCTTCTATTTCTACGAGAAAGACCAATTGGAGAACTACGCAGTGCGGGAAATTAGCAACTCCCTCTTCAAAGAGGAGTCCGACGCAAAGTGTTTGGCGGAAAAATTTTGCACTGCCGAATGTGGCGAGAGGAGGAACAAAGCCGCTGCGGCCCGAATTCGAGGGCTGCAAATCCCTTCGCCGGACTGCGAGGGCGAAAGTCCGACGAAAGGCGTCCTGCGCCTTAGGGGAAGCGCCGATGATTTTGTCAAAGCGTGCGTACGGCAGGCTGTTGATAATTTTCCCAGCCACCTCCAGTCATTCCCCGGCAGCGGGAAGAGCTTCCCAAAATACGAAAAGGGCAGGCCCATAGAGTACTACGTGGCCCGACTGGGAAGTGAGGTAGTTCTGGAGGGCGACGGCAAGGGTCCCATCACTCAAAAGTTATATGAGGTTCTACTTAGTTTATACGAGGAAATGGAAGCCATCCAGGAACGCGCGTGGGTCCAGCTCCAGCGCCTCAAGGTTGCCGTGCCGCGAAATGGAGGTGCTACGGCCCAAATGCCACTTGCTGAAGCGTATGTAGCCATGACGGGACCGGCTAGACCAAATGACACGGACGAAATTCGGCAGCTCAAAGGGGCATTTGAAGAAGCCCGGAACGCCTACGACAAGCCCACCGGCGCTGCGACCGTCTAGCGTTCGACAGAAAACATACGATCAAAAAGCGGCCGGCCGGTAGCGATTGGGGAGTTTATGGCCCGCCTATCGCCGCAAGATCCGGCACCCGAGACACAGTTCACCGGTCGGCAGAGATGGTCAAAGTCGGGGCAATGGTCGCCGGATCACCCGCCTGCAGATTGAAAGCGTTCATGAGCAACATGAACGTCGCCTTAGCGGTCACATCCCCGTCCTTCACATAGAACCAGTAGCCCCTGTGGCGCACGGCCACAAATGCGTCGCTCGGCCGCACTTTACTGGAGTACACGGTGAAAATTGGGCCGAGGATGTTGGACCAATCGAAGGCGTCGCCGTTGGGATAGGCGGTCACCGTCACAATGCCGGCATCGCAGTGCTCCTGCGGAACCTGTATCCCGTTGGCCAGGTAGAACATTGCGCCATATACGGATCGAGTGCGGATCCGCAGCTCGCTCTCCGCGAAGCCGAGGAAATTTTCCCGGAAAAGGAAGCGGTCCTGGTCCTGGGGCAAGTCGAGCAGCTCCTTCAACTCACAGATCTCGTGACGACTTTGCCCGTCGTCGTAGAAGCGCATGATCAGCTGCCGCGGTTCCGACGGCTCCACCCCGAGGACCAGGGAACCGTCCCGCAGTAGCAGGCTAAGCAGTCGGGACATGCGGTAAAAATCCTGGTAGACGGGAACGCGGGCGGGCGTCGGGCCGGATGCGGTGGGGGCATTCGATAGGTTGTTGATACGCTCCACGAAAATGCCAAAAACGCGGTTAGTGGCCCAGCCGGATTGGATTAGGCTGATCAGGACGGGCAGGGGCATGGGGGAAAAGAACCGCTTCACAAAGGTTTGGCCCTGCATCGGGGAATAGACCATCGTCGGCGTCTGAGAAACCGTCGCCCCGACATTTGGCGTAACCTCCATGATTTTGTCGGACGGGTCGACGAAGAGCCGCACGCCGTCGACGCCGGCCCGGTAGCTGCGACTCCGGGAATCGGTCACCGTACCCACCTCCAGGAAGAGGGTTGTCTCCAGATAGCGCATGCGCACCAAATTCAACAGCAGTTGCTCATCGGCGGTGCGGGCGATGGAGCGGTTGAAATCCGGATGACTATGCTCCAGGGCCATCGGGCCGATTGACCGGCAGCCGGAGAGTAGAGCCGCCGCCGCCAGCAAAGACCGCAAGAGAACACCCCGCGCCATGGGACAGCTGGGCAAAAGTAGCCCGGGACTGTCAACTTTTTTCCGAACTTTTCGCTTGCCGGCGGACTTTTTTCCCTCCGGAGTGGATGTGGGTCAGGTCCTATGCGGCGGCGCGCCCGTGAACTCCGCGAGATCCGGAAGGAAGCACCGGTAGCGAGGTTGCCCGAGTGCCGTAGGTTCCCTGGCCCTTTTTCTTTCGGGCTGTGGCGTAGTCTGGTAGCGCGCTTGCATGGGGTGCAAGAGGTCGAGAGTTCGAATCTCTCCAGTCCGACCAGGGGCTCCGCGGCTTTTTAGACCTCCCTCGGCCTACTTCCACTTGCTCAGGTCCAGCATTTTTTCGCTCTTGGCGACGATGGCGACGCCGGCGATGTCGCCGGTAACGTTCATGCAGCTGCGGCCCATGTCAAGTAGGGTATCGATGCCCAGCACAAGAGCATAGGTGGCGGCCACGGCGGATCCGGCCGCCACTTTTAATCCGACCGATTCGAGGGCCATGATCAGCATCAGTGCGCCCGCGCCGGGCACGCCCGCCGTCCCGATGGCCGCAAGCACGGCAGTGGCCGCCAGGGTCAGCATCTGGCCGCCGTCCAGGGGCATGCCGGTGGCGAAGCCGATGAACACTGCGCAGACCATGATATAAATGGCCGTCCCATCCATATTTACCGTGGCACCGATCGGTAGGACGAACGAACCGATCGTGCGGGGAACGCCGAGCCGCTCCTCGGAAGCCCGCACGGTTAGGGGCAAAGTTCCGCTAGAGGAGCGAGTTACGAAGGCGGCCACCATCGGCTCCCGCGCGCCCCTGAGAAATTTTACGAAATTCAATCCGAATAGGGTGAGCAGACCGCCGTAGCCGATTACAAGATGCAGGAGAAGACCAACATAGAACGTGAGCGCGACGTAGGCCAGCGGTCCGATCGCCTGGGAACCCTGCCGGGCAAAGACGGTGGCAATCAGAAAAAATACTCCGATGGGCGCGTACTGCATGACTCCTCCGACCATCCGGTAGACAATTTCCGCCGCAGCGGCACAGAAGTCGTAGAACACATTGGCCTGCCGCGCCAAGGTCTCATTTTTCGAATCCCGCAGCGCGGAAAGGCCGATGCCCACCGCAAGCGCAAAAAAGATGATTGGCAGGATGTCCCCCGAGGCCAGAGACTCGAATGGATTTGTCGGGATGACATTTAGGACAACTTGCCCGAACGGCGGGGGCTGGGCAAGCTCCCCCTTCGCGCCCGCCACGCCAACCACATCCATGCCCTCGCCCGGCCGAAAGAGCAGAGCAACGGCAAGGCCAATGGCGACGGCGATGGCGGAAGTGGCGAAGTAGTAGAGAAAAGTTTTACCGCCCGTCCGACCGATCAGACTCGGCGTGATGCTCGCCGTGCCGGTGATCAGCGAAAAAAATACGACCGGAACGACGATCATTCTCAGCAGGCGGATGAAAACATCTCCAAAGAACTGGCCACGGGAAACGAAGGCCTCCGCCCCACCGGGAAAATGGCTCAAGGCGATCCCAACGGCAGCGCCCAGGACCAATCCCAAGAGGATGCGCGTGAACAGGCTAGTCCTAAAGTACCAGCCCAATGGCCCGCCAGTTCTGGATTCCCTCGCCATATGGCCCACTCCTCCGTGCTATTTCTAATTCCCGACAACCCACCGACCACACCGCAGCCGGAGCGGAAAAACCTCACCGATGGCCCACCACCGGAAGGCCCACCTGGCCGAATCTCACGGCTCCCCATCCCGGAATGGAACGGGAACGTCAAAAAACTACCTCTTAGAGAACTGGAACCGCTTGCGTGCGCCCGGCTGTCCCGACTTTTTCCGCTCTTTCATGCGGGGATCCCGGGTGAGCATGCCCTCTTTTTTGAGGGCGGAACGCATCTCCGGCCGCATCGTCACAAGTGCCCGAGCAATGCCGTGGGCGATGGCGCCGGCCTGCCCCATCGTTCCGCCACCCTCCACGCGAATGCGCACGTCCAGCATGCCGTCCATCTCCACCAAATGAATGGGGGCAAAGGCTCTTTGGGCAAAAACATCCTGCTGGCAATAGTCCACGGCGGGGCGGCCATTGACCGTTATCTTCCCCGCACCGCGGCGGATGCGGACCCGGGCGACAGCCTCCTTCCGGCGGCCCGTGCCCAAAAACTCATTCAATGGAACTGGCACCGACATAACTCTCTCCCTAAAGCTTTTCTGGATTTTGCGCCCCGTGCGGATGCTCGGGACCCACGTAGACCTTCAATTTTTTCATCATCGCCGCCGCAAGCCGATTTTTAGGCATCATGCCCCGCACGGCCTGCTCCACCAGGAAATGGCCCTGCCTCTGCCGCATCTGGGCGGCGCTGCGGTACTTCTCATTCCCTATGTAGCCGGTGTAGAACATGTATTCTTTTTTTTGGTTTTTCTGCCCGCTCAGCCGCACCTTATCCGCATTCACCACGACGACAAAATTTCCCGCATCCACGTGGGGCGTATAGATCGCCCTGTCCTTGCCGCGCAGAATATTCGCAATGCGCACGGCCATGCGCCCGAGAATTTCCTCAGCGGCGTCAAAGAGATACCATTTTTTTGTCCCAGCCCCGTGCTGTTCCTTCTTCGCCAGTGTGCTATTCATTGCGGTCCCACTCCACCTTGCCCTCGCGGTAAAACTGCCACTTTCTTCCCCACTCGAAAGGGCGAGTCAAGCGCATTTCTCCGCCTTTCCCGGCCAAAATGGCTGCTCGGGCAGGGCTCGAACCTGCGACCAATCGGTTAACAGCCGACCGCTCTACCACTGAGCTACCGAGCAAGGCCTCCAAAGCGGGAAAATTGCGGAAGGCTGTCAAGGAAAATGCCCCAAAATTCACCCGAAGCGGGGCGAAAACGGCGGTGGCACCGATTTTTGAAAAAACTCCTAGTTCGGAGGTTTTTCTCGGTAAGAGCCAACGAGACAGAGCACTACGCCAATGCAGAGAGCGCAGTCGGCCCAGTTGAAGGTCGGCCAGCGGTAGTGGGGCAGGTGCAGGTCGATGAAATCCACCACGTAGCCCAACCGAATGCGGTCCAAGAGGTTGCCCAAAACTCCACCGCCCACGAGTCCGAACGCGACGCGGTTCCACCTCTGCTCCAAGTGCAAGCGGCGGCGAAAGAAGACCCCGGCGGCGAGGACGGCCAGCGCCAGCAGACAAAAGAAAACGCGCCGACCCGGCAGCATGCCCCAGGCGGCCCCGGAGTTATAGCTAAGTTGCAAGTACAGAACGTGGGGAACCAGCCGAACGGGGCCAACCGACCGAACCGCAAGGGCCTTTGTGAGTTGATCCAGGAAGGCAACCGCGAACAGCAAGAAAAGGGTACTAGCACCCCCCGCCGGCCGCAAAGCGGCCGGCGGGGGTAGCTCCGCAGT
>JAITDG010000003.1 GCA_031282685.1 Puniceicoccales bacterium
CTGGGACACCCATAGTTTTGTCCTAATTTGACAATTGCCGTTCGCTCATAACCTTCCCAATGGATTTGGCTGGGAGATTGTCCTTTGCGCTTGTCATTCGTGGAATTTTTCTTAGCAAATAGTGCTCTATGGCCGATTCGCAGTTCCGTCCACCAAATCGACCATGGGATGTGCTTCTTTTCGGGGGAGTTAACTATGCCGAATTGCTCGTGGAAAAATATTCGAAAGGGAGTTTGGCGACGGGCGTGCTCCTTTTGCAAAATATTGATTCCGCACTGGTTGTGCTTGAGGCGGACGGCCGATTCGTGGCCCTATTCGTTGTGCTTTCGCTGCTGAGTGGCGGCCTGCTTGCCGTGGCGGCTCTGGTTGCGTGGTTGGTGGTACGCAGGGAGCGGCTGGCGACCATCGAGGCGTGGGATCCTGCCAGTGGCAAAGATTTTGATGACCCATTCCTAAACGGCGTTTTCGCTATGGTTAAAGCTGCCGAAAAGCACGAACTGACCCATCCGGCTTCCGCCGGAGGGAGCGGAGCACAGGGCGCAAGTGCGGATATGATAACCTTTCCCGCCATGAGCGAGGGGCTCAAAAAAGATTTCACTGAAATTGGATTTAGGGGCGGTGGCAAAAATTTTGTGTCGAATATATTTCAAACTAAGATTCGAGAGTACCTCAATGTGCTAAAGATTTGCGATGGCGAGTTCCCCTACACATATGATAGGGGGGAGGTATACTCTTTCAAAAGGGTGGTTGCTGATGTGCTGCAAAATGTTTTAGATAGCAATGAGAGGGGTAACATCTACGAAGATTCCTTGTGCAATGATGGAAATGTGGCTGCGGCACTTGCGCGGCTCAGCGGTTGGTGCGGTTTGGACGGAACTAGCAATCCTGCTCTCGCCTTTAATGGGAGTCCGCCGACTCAGCTGGAATGGAATAGTTCCCTTCTCGCCATAGAGAAGGAGGCCAAGAAATTCCGTAAGGAGATTGTCTTGGGTGCCATGAGTGATTTTCCCAAGAAAGAGGAAGAAGTTACGGAACAGGATCGGGAAAAATTCGTTAGGAAAGTGAGGGCCTACCTCGCCACGTACGCCTAGTCTTCTCTAAAAAAATCCGCCTCCACCGCAGCGCAGAGGGCATGATATACGGGCAGGTGCAGCTCTTGGATGCGGTAGGTCTCCCGCTCTGGAACTCGAATGCAGACGTCGCAGGTGGCCGCCATTTTTCCGCCGCTCTCTCCGCTTAGGCCCAGTACGGTCAGGCCCAGTGCCCTTGCCGTTTCGTTAGCCCGGAGCACGTTGGCCGAATTTCCCGAGGTGGAAATGGAGAAGAGCATGTCCCCGCTCCGGCCCAGCGCAAGGACCAGCTGGGCGAAGGCGTAGTCCGGGTCGCAATCGTTGGCAAATGCCGTAAGCGGAGCGACAAAGCTGGGGAGCGGGATGGCGGGCAACGCGCCCTGCAGGTGGCTGCGGAGTTTTTCCGGCACTGCCCCGGGTCCGACGGCCCGGTCCCGGCGGAAACCTTTTAAAAGTTCGGCCGCCATGTGCTCCGAGTCGGCGGCGCTCCCGCCGTTGCCGCAGAGCAGCAGCTTAGCACCCGAACGGAAGCCGCACAGGAGGGCATCGCGGGCGGCGACGATGTCCGCCGCGCACTTCTCCAGACAGGGATAGCGGAGCAGCAATTCGCGGAGGATCTCTTTCGCGGACGCCACGGCCTACTTCATGAGCAACATATTGCGGGCCCGCTTGATAAGTCTTGCCACGTGCCGCTGATTTTTCGCACTGAGGCCGGTATTTTCCCGGGATTGAATTTTGCCCGTCTCCGTCACATAGCGGGACAATTCCTCCACGTCCATCCAGCCGAGCTTGGCTACGTCCTTGGCCTCTCTAATCGGCTGGACCGGCGTCTCCGAGACTACCGTTTGGTCATTCATGGGAGCCATCTGGCAGGGAAACCGCCCCGAGGCAAGGGAAATTTTGTGCTAGGCCGTGTCCCGGCCGAGTCTTTTTGTTGCGAACGGAGAAGCGGTCCGCTAGCCACCGCTGCGATGGCCGAGAAAAGCTATGAGGTGACGGCCCGGCGCTGGCGTCCCCGCTCCTTCGAGGAGGTGGTGGGCCAGGAGCACGTCGTGCGAACGCTGCAGAACGCGCTGCGGTCAAATCGAGTGGCCCACGCCTACATTTTCGTCGGCCCCCGGGGAACCGGGAAAACCTCTATGGCGCGGCTCTTGGCCATGGAGCTCTGCGGCGTCGGTTCTGAGCAGAAGGCCGCCATTTGGAAGGGCGAGTACTTGGATGTCACGGAGATCGACGGCGCTTCCCACAACTCCGTCGAGGAGGTGCGGGAATTGCGGGAGCGCTGCGCCTACGCCCCCGCCGTCGGCCGCTACCGGGTTTTCATCGTGGACGAGGTGCACATGCTCTCCAGTGCCGCCTTCAATGCACTGCTGAAAATTTTGGAAGAACCACCCGCCCACGTGAAATTTATCTTTGCTACCACCGAGGTTGCCAAGGTGCCAATGACCGTCCTGTCCCGCTGCCAGCGCTTCCATTTTCGCCCCATAGCCGCGGAGGAGATTGGCCGAAAGTTGGCTCAAATCGCAAAAGCGGAAGAAATTAGCGCAGAAACGGAAGCACTGATGGCCATCGGCCGGCTGGCCCACGGCTCCCTGCGGGATGGCCAGACCCTCTTCGATCAGATGGTAACTTTTTGCGGCGGTGCGGTCACAGAGCGGGCCCTCCAGGAAATGTACAGCCTGCCGCCCGGAGCGGAGGTGGAAGAGCTGGCCAGAGCGCTAGAAAAAAAAGATCCGGAGGGGGCGCTGGCCATCGCGGAGCGGTGGAATCGGAATGGCGTCGATCTGCACCAGGCGCTGTTGGATTTGCAAGGGCTGCTGCGGCGGGACCTGCTGGAAACTTTTTCGGGAGGGGGCGGGGATCGGCACGGGCTTTTGGAGCTGCTGCGCACTCTCCAGCGATGGAATCGGTCCATTGGCTCTGCCCCCTCCGAGTGGGCTGCCTTTTCGATTGCCCTCCTGGAGGCGATCGAAAACAGCCGGCGCCGGCCCATCGACCGAATTTTAGAAGAGCTCAACCCCTGAAATTTTTCCGGGCGGATCGGCGGGCGAAAAAATGCAGATCTTGTTGTGTCGGTTTATTTTGGGATGATTTTTCTCGCGCCATCGGCGGAAAAATACCTACGCCGGGCCCGCTCTTTCCTGTTTACAACGGCTGGGGGCTGTGACAACATTGCACCGTGAGTGGGTTCGGTCGCGAAATTGAGGAAGGATTTTCCCTGCGCACACTCAGGCCGAAGGATGGGCTGCATCACGCGATTGCCATCGCATCCGACGGATTGACCGCCGTCCGCGTGGTCCGAAAATCCAGCAGAATTGAAGTGAGGGACATCTACCGGGTTCCGCTGGATCCGCGGCTGGACGAAGTGCGCTGGCGGGACGCCCTCGAGGAGGCGGTGGCCGCCATGCCGTCCTGCTTCCACCGTTTTCCCTGCACCGTCCTTTTGCCCCACCTGGAGCCGCTCGCGAAATGGATCGAGATGCCTGCCGTCGAGCGACATTTGCTCCGTGAGACGGTCGCGGAGGCCATGGAGGTCGATCTGCCCGTCCAGGAGCGGGATTTTGCCTGGGAATTTGTCGGGGCCCAAGAGAAAGAAGGCAAGCTCGGCGGCTATATCTTTGCGGAGCGGCGCGCGAAACTTTTGCCCATCTTCGACCTGCTGGCCTCCGAGTGCGTCTACCCGGACGGGGCCCTACTGCCGCTCATGGCGGATTTTTCCGAAATGGATCGAAAAGTGGAGAGCGGTTCGGTGGAGCTGCAGCTCTGCATCGGGGAAAATTGCACGTCCATCGGCTTCGTCGGCGGAAACCGGCCCTACCTGCGCTACCTGTCCTACGGCTGGAATCGGCTCCTCGGCGGCACTGGGCCGGATGGGTTGGGTGAAACCGGTTCCGAATTCTACGGCTCCGTGCGGAGTTGGCTGCTCGAAAAAAAGCTGCCGGCCGAGGAGAAGAAGGAGGTGGAGGATCGGCTCGGGGCCTTTTTGGACCAGCTGGCGCAGGAGGTTACCCAGACCGAACTCCAGTACGTGCACAACTTCGCCGGGAAGCACGCCGGGACGGTCCGCCTGCTCTCCGCGATGGTCCGGTCCGAGCGGCTGGAGAAGATGCTCGGCGAGCGGCTAAAGGGGGAGGTTCTGCCCCTCGATCGGAGTGTGCTGTCCCTGCCCGTTTTTGCAAAAAAAGCGTCCGAGTGCGTGGACGATTTGACCTGGATGCGCCTCATTTGGGCCTGCGGCGGGCCCATGCACTCTTCGGCGGACCGATCCCCATTTTTGCCCGAATACGTGGAGGGGAAGCGGTTTCGGGAACTGGCGCTGCGGAAGACCGTGACCGTCCTCGCCACTTTGGCCGTCGTGTTGGGCCTTGGGCTGGTCTGGCAGCGCTTTAATGCCCTATTTCTGACCTATGAGATCAAAAGCACTGCCGGGCAGCGGGATCGGGAAAAAGATCTCTACGGCAAATTGCACGAGACGGATTTGCTCCTGGAGGATCTAAAAAACTGTTTTCTGTCCGTTGACATGATCCGCCAGCGGCAGGAGGACTGGCTGCGACTTTTTTCGGAGCTGGAAACGGCCCTGTACAATGTGAAAGACGCTTGGCTGACCGGTTTCCGCGTTGTGAGCGTGCGGGAGACGATCATGGAGCGGGAACCGTCCGTCGTCCACATATCCGGCTATCTGCTCATTCGAGTGACCCACGACGGCACGGCGGCGGGGCAAGTGGACCGCATGAACGCGCTCGTGCGGAACCTGAAGAATTGCGATTCCGTCTTGGAGCTGTCCGACATTCTCTTCCCGCCCCAGCAGGGACAGCTGCAGCCGTTCCAGTGCCGGCTAACGTTGAACCACGGGAGATTCTAGGGGACATTTGCCATGGCTATGGGCTGGAGAAAGCGCTACGGACTGGTTGCAACGGCGGTTGGATTGCTGCTGCTTTTGATTGTTTTGATCTGTGCCCTCTCCAGCGGAAATCGGAGCCTGCTGGGGCAGCGGGAGCGGGTTCTGGAGCAGCTCATTCTGCTGCGCAAGGAAAACGCGGGAAGGAGCATCGCCGATTTGCCCGCCCTACGGGCCTATCTGCAGCAGTGCCGTGAAGATTTCTCTAAATTTGTGGCTCACCGCGGCCATGCGGAAATCTACTACGACATCTCTGCGCAGGGGAATATCAGCTGGAATCAATTCTTGGCCAATATCTCCAAGGTGACCGGCCAACTGAAAGACCTAGCCCGGGAGAGGAATGTGCTGCTGCGGGACGATGGTTACTTCGGCTTTACGGACGTGCTCCGGCGGGAGCGCATGTCCGATGAACTGATTTGCATCAGCAACCGGGAGCTCCTGGAGGTCGCCACGCTAGTCCAAATGCTTTTCCAGGCTTCCGCGGGAGATTTGTATTTCATTGGAGTTGAGCGGGAAGGCATTTTGCCGGGAGATTTAGGCTCCTGTCCCAATGATTTTTTTGATGCTCACTCGATTCCGACCGTGCGCCCCACCCTGGGCCGCGACACTCACCTCTTCCGATTCCGATTCCGCTGTAGGACGGGGACATTCCGCCGATTCCTGAATGGCTTGGAGAATGATATGGTTCCGGCCATTCCCCACTCGATCTCCGTCACTGTCCCCTCGCTGGGGAAGAGCGGCGGCGAGAAAAATCAGTGGCTGATCGCAGATTCTCGGCCGGCGGAGTTTTCAATGGTGCTGGAGTGGGTTCAGCTGCCGCCCGCGTCCAGCTTTTCGCCGCCCGATGGATCCGAAAGTGCGATCGGCGGGAAAGGCCAGAGCGCGGCTAAGGGAGATAGTGGCGGGAAGAGGCCCCAGGAAGGAGGGTCGGGCAAATGAGAGTGAGGAAGTTACTGGGCATTTCGCTGGCGGTCGTCTGCGTGGTGGCGCTTTTTTTTATCTGCGGCCAGGTCCGCTACGCGCTGCAGGTCAGCCGGACTGAGGCGGATAGAGCTGCGGTCGCTCCCCTGCCCCTACCCAAGGCTACGGAGGACCTCCATGGCCTGTCCAACTACGATTGGCAGGCGCCAAAGGGGCAGGAGGAGGCCGACGGCGACTGGACCTACGAGCTATTTACGCCGCCGGCCATCGAGCTGAAGAATGGCCGCTTCCGCGCCGTGGATCCGGCCGTTAGCGGTCTGCGGCTCCTGCGGCTGGAAGAAGTTCCCTACCGGCTTTACTTGGAAGGATTTGTACGCAAAAGTGGCGGCACACTGGCCCTCTTCGTGCGGGATGGCGGGACGGGCCGACTGCAGCCGGTGGAGGAAGGCACTTTTTCAGAAGAAGGGGGTTTTTCCGTCGAGTGCTGCGACTTCCGAACTACGTCGGAGAGCGCCGTGCGGGAAGTGCTGCTGCGGGACAGTCGGGATGGGCGCATTCGCCGTTTGCCGCTAGCTGGCCCGCGGCCGGTCGAAGAATTTCGCGTCGAAGTCCTTTCGGACCGCCACGGCCGGCAAGAGCTCCACCGCCTTCGCAATTTCGGGGAAAAAATGGCTTACGGGGGAAAATTCTACGAATTTGTCGGTGGCGATGCGGTCGCCGGTACGGTCCGGCTGTCGCCTGCCGGCTCTCCACTCGGCGCCTTCCACCTGCAGCTATCTGCCGGAAACGCGTCTAGGGCAACGGAATAGCCGCCAAACGGTTCCGTCCTGCGGCACTGCACGGCGGGATGCGGGCAAAACGGCGGTCAATTTTTCGAGAAATCTAGGCACTTGTCCAGGAGAGAACCGTTGCCCTGTCTCCCAACTGGCGGCAGCGTATGCGGTAGGGTTCCAGGCCAATGAGTTCTCGTAGGCCCGCCCTCACTTCCTGGGAATCTTCCAGTAGGATGACGTCACCGGTCCGCAGGGAGGCCAATTTCTCCGGCGCCATGGCGATGGGGGGGACGATGCCGTTAAGGATATCCGGCAAGGCCGAGTCGTAGTGGCGGTAGGGCACCGGACTTACAGTCCGTACCGCCTCCAAGACCTTCTCCGCCAAAAGCCGGTCCATGGATAGGGATCCGCTCAGCAGCAGGGGCACGGATTTGCCTCCGTGGGGATTTTCTTCGTAGAGGGAAAATTGCAGCTGATAGGGGAGTGTTTTTTTCCGGGAGATCGGCTTAAGGTGGACCGCCTCTATGGTGGCGGGATTGGCCAGCCAGCCTTCCAGTGCGGAGAGCAGCGGGCAAAAGATAGACTCCAATAGAATTTCCTGAACTTCGGGCGGGTAGACCTCCAGCGCCATTTTGCTCAGCTGGCTATCCAGCGGTAGGCAGGCTGAGAGATCCCGAAGGCCGATCCGTAGGCTGATGTCGCCGACCAGCAGGTCGACGGACACGCCGTCCACCGCGCTGCCGCTCGGCCGGAGTGTGAGAAAAAGCGTACGCCCGCCGTAGGAAATTTGCAAAATCCGGGCCGTAAAGAAGACTTCGTTGTAAAAAATCATGTCCGAGCTCCCAAATTTTCGGGCCGCCAGCGCAAGTGCGGAGATTCCCCTCCTCCGCCGGGTCGACTTCAGCAGTGCCACCGCTAGGTGCGCCTCCCCAGCGCAAAGGGATTTTGCAATTCCTCATTTCGCTCGTACTCCTCTTGGCTGTTCCGCTGGCCCCGAGAGCGACCTTCGCCGCCGCCGGCTCCCACGCCCCCTTCGCCGTCCCGCACCTGGGAGCGAATGTGCACTTCGTCCAGTTTTATGCGTTCGATGAGGGCGGCGCGGAGCTGGCCCTGGTGCTGGGAGACCAGATCCGCCTGCTGCGAATTTTGCGCAATGAAGATAATGCTCAGCTCGTTGCCATTTCGAGAAATCCGCACCTGACTGCCGCCAAACAGCGGGTCCTTCAGGCCCACCACCACCTCCTTCCCCTGGTCGAGGGCCGTCCCGTTGGTCGTGATATGACTTACGAGCTGGCGAACGATTTCTCGGAAGGTGCGGGGCGGCAGTGGCGCTACTTTTCCCGCGGCTCCCGTGAGAGGCACGGCCGGCGGGACGAATGCGGCCACCGGCAGCAGATCGGCCGACGCCGGCGAGCCGTCCGCCGAGGACTGCCCCTCGCCAAATGGCCTTTTCCTCCGAACGGCGCCGCCCACGGAGCCCCCGCCATCTCTGCCGGCTCCGACCAGCGCGGCGATAGCCCCGAGTGCGAAGGGACTGTTCCGCCCCATTGCGCTCTGAAAGTTCTCCACGTCCTTCTGGGACGGGTCACTCTGCCGCTCGGACCGCTGCTCCTCGCCCCCCTCGGGTAACCGTTCTTCTCTCTTTGTCCGTTCCACTTCCACCATCGCCGTTCCTCCTATGCAAATTCCTCCTCCAGCTGCACCGATTCGCTGGAGTCTTTGGGTCGAAAAGATTCTTCCAACTCCTTATCGCTTAAAAATTCTTCCAATTTCGCCTGCTCCGCCAGCCACTCCTCCCGGTGGGCATCCAACTTTTCCAGGTCCTTCTGGGCCTGAATCCGCTCTTTCTTCTTCTCCTCCACGAGCTCCTGCGCCTTTTTCACGTCATCCCTAGCATCCTGCAGCCGCTTGACGTACTCCGGCTCCTTTCCCCGCAGGGAGCGGACCGCGTAGGCCAAGTCGTCCACCGCATTTTTATGTATTGATTTCCGGATGATCTCTGTGTAAAGGCGATCGATTTCCGCGTCAACCCAATTGCGGTAGTCGTCCAGCTCCTTTTCCCGAATCGGCACCTGCCTTTCCGCCTCCGCCAGCCGCTCCTTTGCGGCCAGCAGCTCCCGCTCCACCCGATCCTTCCGCAGGGTCCGCACGCGAACCAGGTCCGCCAGAATGTACTTTACCATGACGGTCCGCTCCCACTCACGCCCCGACCGCCTCTTTGAGTTTTTGGACGGTTCCCGCGAAGGTTTCCTTTTCGCTGAGCCCCTGCCGGAGAAATTTATTAATGGCTTCGATGCGGTCTATGGCCTCATCCGTCTCTTTGTCGTTGCCTCGCTTGTACTCGCCTATGCGGATGAGCAGTTCCACCTCCTGGTACTTGCCCAGCAGCGTGCGCAGTTTTCCCGCCGCCGCCAGGTGCTCCTTGGCGACGATGGCGTTCATGACACGACTTACGCTGGCTAGCACGTCGATGGCGGGATAGTGGTTAGCGGCGGCGAGTTTTCGGGAGAGGATGATGTGG